>JAJYPQ010000296.1 GCA_021795255.1 Pseudomonadota bacterium | reverse complement strand
CATAGGGTCGCCACGAAGACCCAACACGACGGCCGGACGACACTGACCAACGCCAGTCAACATGCGAAACAGGTCACCATTTCAAGCCGTGCTGACCCGTCTGCAGCCTTCCTCAGTTCACTCCAATCCACTCCCGAGCAGTTGACCGATACCGACCGCCTCACGCTCATCTTGCGACGCGCGTTTGCGAAATTCCTCCGAGGACGAACCTCTCCGGTCGCCTTATTGGTGGCCTGATAGGGAGGAATAAGAGCGGTCAACTGCCGTTTAGGATGATCGACCCCGCTTGAAATTTAACAGAGGCTATAAAGTGCTGTACTAGCGGCCGCGACTCAAGCTGTCGCGAGTTCGGTGCCGTTTGCGTGTCAGATATTCTCGGCGGCGCAGCCGAACGCGCAGCCACGTCGGCCATTTTTGCGCCCGACGTACGGTGGCCAAGGCGTGCAAGGCAGCGAGCCTTTGCCATTGACGGGTGATGACGCCGCGTTTGCCCAAGGCGTGCGCCGAACCTAAATGCAAAGAGCCCCCGCCCTGATCAAAGTATCCGGCAAGCCCATGGCGCTCGCAGTGTCTGCGCCAGACCGCGTGCAGGCCGACAAGCCAAGCCCGCCGGTCCCAGTTTTTATCCGCGGGACCAAAGCCCGTGGCGTCGCAGGTGGGAAAGCTGATCAAGGCATGGACATGGGGATTACGCGGATGGTCGAGATGGACATGCCAATCCACCGCGTGTCCGCATGCCACGAACTCATCTTCCAAAAACCCGCGCATCAGAAGGATCTGGGATCCGAGCGACCAACCGCGTGGTAGGGCGACTATGAGTTCCCGGGCAAGTCGCGCATTGGCGCGCGTAAGGTGCGCCTCGATCGCATTCCACAGTCGCCCTGAGTCTTTTAATAGCGGGTCCGCCTGACTGGGCAGTTGCAGTTCAGAATAGGCAAGTCCCGGTCGTCTTTCAAAATTGAAGGTTCTCCGCGCTCTTTCATCGTAGAGCCGCCTGCGGCCACAGTAGGCGGCCGCACGCACGGCACTTTGCCCTTGGCCGCGGGATATATTGCGCACAAAGAGGGCGGCATTCACGAGGGGTCCTCGGTGATCGGAGAGTAGGTGTCGAAACTATCACTTGCTAGCCTGCCTTTTTATCCGGAGGAACGCCGGTGGCCCCTGTAAAACCTCAAACGTCTTTTCGTACCCGCAATCGTGCCGATCGCAGACGTCTGCGGGCCCTCCTAGATGCCGGTGAGCAAGTGGAGGCGCACGGCCTCTTGTACGAAGGCCTGGCCGAGTGCTTGTCTTGGGGGAAGCGTCCGCAACCCTCGCCTCCCACACCTGAACCTCCAACCGCTCACGCCTGGCATGCCATCCCGCGAGGCCGCCCGCTCAGTCGTCCAACACCGCAATCGCGCCGCCTCCATCGGCTGCTGACCGCTATGGCGTACCTAGGCCTCCCTGGCGCCGTCTTTATAAACTGCTTGCGTCGTATCAGGCGGCCCGCACTACTCCCCGCGGGGTTCACGGTGTGGCTCGGTGTCAGTACCGGCCTTCTTCATGGGCGCGCGCGTTATCGCGACCCCGGGCGCCGCCTAGCTGTTCTTGACCTAGCGGATTTGGGACAAAACCTTCTCGTCTTGGGCGGGATCGGTTCGGGCAAGACCACATCTGTCATCCAGCCGGTTCTCTTGCAGTGTTTGCGCCAAGGAGTGGGGGGCCTGATCTTCGACATCAAAGGCGATTTTGGAGCGGCCGCGGCAGGCCTTGCGCGGGCCGCTCGCAGGACTCTTACCATAATCGGTCCCAAGCGCCGCGCCTTTAATCTCCTGCGCGGCCTGACCCCCGAGGCCGCCGCGGGCTTCCTGAAGTCAGCGCTGCTCCTGACCGGCGCGCCCAGCGACCCGTTTTGGATCGATACCGCAATCGAGCTCTGCCGCAATGCCTTAGGAGTCCTGTCCTTTCTCCCCGAGCACTATAGCTTGGCCGGCCTTTATGAATACCTCTTCCATGACGAGGCGCGCGAGCGCTGGGATCGGCAGCTGGCGCAGGAGGCCATAGGTTTAAGTCCCCAGGCCCTGCGTCTTTTGCGAAGTTACCAGTCCTATCATGAAGGCGTATTCACGCGCTTTGATGCCAAGGTGGTCGCAGGCGTGCTCGCAAGCGCGGCCCAGGTCTTGACCCCCTTCACCCACCCGGATCTGGTCGATGCCTTTTGCCCTCCGACAGATGTTTTAAGCATCGACAGTCTGGGCGCAGGCGATCTATTCCTTGTCGACCTACCCTTGGCGGTATGGGGCGTTGGGGCGAAGGTCATATACACGTTTATCAAGCTGAGATTTTTTCAATACATGCAACGCCGGCCCGTTTCCGAACGAAAACGCCCGGTGTTATTCCTCTGCGACGAGTATCAGGAAATCGTGAGCGCGAATAAAGATGGTCTGTCCGACCTCAATTTCTGGGACAAGGGCCGGGCCTTCGGCACCATCGGGGTGATATCCGCCCAATCGATTGCAAGCTTCTATGCCGCACTGGGTGATCGCGATCTCGCCGACACCTTGTTACAAAACTTCCGCCAAAAGTTGTGTTTGCGCACAGATGACCTGCACACCATTTATTTTTTTGAACGCCTGCTAGGGCGCGCCGTCTATGATAAAAATCGCGGTACAGCCCTTGTTTCGGCCCTTGTCGTGCGCAGGCTCTACAATCGCCAAGCGCTAGCCATCCTGTCCCGCGGCGGGGAGGCGATCGAGGACGTGATCGACCTTCCGGCAGTGTTTGTGGATTCGGCCTAAGGGGGGATGGCGAAGCAAGATCAGGCCCGCTAGCATTTCTGACCATGGCTCAGAAGAGGCTGCCATTGGCAGCGAAAATCACAGGCGGAGTGGTTCTGTTCCTCCTCATTACGGTGGCGGTCCTCGTGGCCATCGCCCCCTCTCTGCTCAAGGCCGCGATCGAACACGAAGGGCGCGCTAAGCTCCATCGTCGGGTCGTGATCCACGGACCTGTCACCATCGATTGGTCAGCGGCCCCCAGGATTACCTTAAACCGTCTCACGGTCTCAAACCCCTCCTGGGCCAAGGGCCCCATGGTGAGCGTAAAGCAGGTGCGTATGCGGATACGGCTCGGGCCTTTGCTCCATGGCCGCCTCGTCCTGCCCTCGCTGATCCTTCGTCGTCCGCGCATCCATCTCGAAAAGCCATCGCTTGCGCACGCCAATTGGGTTTTTGTTCCGCACAAGAAAACCCATAAAACCCCGACCGCATTTCCGCAAATCGGGCGCCTCATCATCACCCACGGCCTGATCACGGTGAATGATGCGCCCGCGCATACCCAGTTGGTCCTCACTGTGCGCAGCCGCACGCCTTCGACCCATCTTCTCCTTGGGGGCCACGGTCGCTACAAGGGCTCGCCGTTTACGCTCCTAGGTGCCTTGGGCTCGCCTACGACTGCGACCCAGACCCACGCACCTTATCCGGTATTGGTCACAGTTCGCATCGGCCGCTTTTATGCGCGCATCGACGGCGCCTTGACAGGACCGTTCGCGCTGAAACGTGTCAATCTCCACGTGTTGCTCGTAGGATCCGGCCTTGGACGCGTGAATAAAGCCGTGAATCTCCCGCTGCCCCAGACCGGCCCTTTTAGGATCTCGGGACAACTCACAAACCACCATAAGACTTGGACACTGGCCAACTTCAGGGGGCTTATCGGAAAGAGCGATATCGAAGGCACCATGAGTGTGCGCCCCGGCCATCCCATGTACCTTCATGCCGTGCTCGTCTCGCATCGCCTCAATTTCAAGGATCTCGCGGGTTTCGTGCAGGCCAAGCCGAAGAAGGTCAACGGCCATGTGCGGGTCGTAGCCCATGCCAAGAGCGCCAAGAAGGTGCTGCCCGCAAAACCTTATAAGCGTAGCCACCTTCTTAAACTCAATGCCAACGTCCTTTACCATGCTGAACACGTGTATGCGTCGCATATGCGGATTCAGGATTTGGCGACCCACCTCGTGTTGCGAGATGGCGTGGTGCATCTGGATCCCTTGAATTTTGGTGTGGCCGATGGGCTGGTCCGAGCGAATCTCACCATGAACGCCTCCCGCCCCCTCTACAGGACCCAGCTACGCGCCATCGCCAGGGGTTTGCATTTGCGGCTTTTGTTTCCGAAGATCAAGTTTAAAAGCGCGGGCACGGGCCGGATCGGGGGGCGTCTTACCCTGGCCGCACCCGGAAATTCCATCGCCGCTATGGCCGCCCATGCCACCGGGCACCTCGGTCTCGCACTCGCCAACGGGACTGTGAACAATCTCTATGTGGCGCTAGCCCAAATTCATGTCGGCAATGCCGCCCTGGACTGGCTATCGGGTATGAAACAGGAGCATATCCCGTGCGCAGTGGTCCGCTTTGGAATGCGCAATGGACTCGTGAAGACCCGCACCTTTCTGATTGACACGCCCTCGGCCAATATTTTCGGGAAGGGGACCATTAATATGAGAAACCAAGTCTTGCATCTTACCGTCTACACAAAGCCCAAGCACGTAAGCCTCTTCAGTGCCCGCGGCCCTTTAAAGATCAGGGGGACGTTCAAGAAGCCAAGCTTCAGCGTGGATCGGACGGCCTTGATCGAACGCGCCGGCGTGGCGGTGGCGCTCGGGGCGCTTTTGACTCCCGCCGCGGCCCTCCTGCCTTTGATCGACACCGCCCCCGGCCACAAGGTCGATTGCCCCGCCCTTTTACAGAAGGCCGGCCCCAAGGCGCAGGCCGAGGCCTTGAAAAGCGTCGCTAAAAGCACAAAGTCCCATTGATCCGGGGCTTTGTACCCGCCGGCGTTTCAAGTCGCCGCCTAAGCCTTCACTCCTTCGACGATCAAAAAATCCGAACGCTCTATGGCGTCTATGCCGGCAATGCGACTGACCCGAAACGGCTCGCGCCCCACGTCTGTAAATCCGCTGCGCTCCAAAAGGTCCACGATCTGGATCTCATCGTACTGCCACTTATGGAAATGACCGAACGACATGATCAGGTCCCGAGATGTGCAGATGTCATCGAAATACATCTGGACATGGTCTCTGAGACGCTCGGGGTGGCGGTGGGGGCGTGGGCTCGCGTACTCCTCGGCAAATATCTGGAGATAATGGCGCCAAAACTCCACGCCGTCCGGAACGCAGAGGCGCAAAACGCCGCCTTTCGCGAGCACCCGGTAACACTCGCGCGTGAGTCGTTCGGCGTCTTCGGGCCTCAGGTGTTCCCAGACCTCGCCTGCGTATATGGCGGCGATCGAGCCGCTTTTCCAGGGCAAACGGTTGAGAAGGTTGTGGTAAACCACAGAGGGCTTGAAGGCGGTCGGGGCGATGAGGCCCAGGCGAACCAGAAGCTGGTCAAGCGGCGCCGCGCGGGTCACGAGCCACGCCCTGCGACTGCCGTCCACGTTGATCCAGCCGTCCCTCATAACCGGGCCACAACCCAAATTGACCTTGAGTCCAGCGGGCCCGGCTTTCCGGGGCACCACGTCTTCGCTAGTCATGCGATCCGCGACTTCTGGCATACGACCTCCTTGTCTATAACGGGTCATGACGTCCGTTGCGCGGCGTCACCTCTCCCCGAGAGTCAGGTTTCCAAGTCAGCAGAT
>JAJYPQ010000295.1 GCA_021795255.1 Pseudomonadota bacterium | reverse complement strand
CGATCTGTCCCCCAAACCCAAGGCATCATGCATTACCAACACCTGACCATCGCATGATGATCCGGCCCCGATACCGATCGTGGGAATGGCGATGCTTTGACTGATGTCGGCCGCAAGAGGCGCCGGCACCGCCTCCAAGACTAAAGCGCTTGCCCCGGCCTCGGCCAATTCTTGAGCGTAGGCCTTCAATTGCGCGCCCTGCGGGCCGCGCCCCTGCACCTTATAACCCCCCAAGGTATTCACGAATTGGGGGGTAAGTCCGATATGCCCACACACCGGGATGCCGCGCGCGCAGAGGTAGGCCACGTTTTCAGTCAATACGCCCGCGCCCTCGACTTTCACCATATGGGCACCGGCCTGCATCAAGGCGCCCGCGCACTCCAAGGCCCGGGCCGCGGGGCCCTGGAAGGTCAAAAACGGCATGTCGACCATAAGCAAGGCGTGCGTCACGGCGCGCGCAACGCATTGAGTGTGATACACCATATCGGCTTGGGTCACGGGCAATGTGCTCCTTTGCCCCTGCACCACCATGCCGAGCGAGTCGCCGACCAAGACTATGTCCATGCCGGCCTCGTCCATGGTGCGCGCGAAGGTGGCATCATAAGCGGTCATGGCCGCGATCTTGCGACCTTCCTTCTTCATGACCGCCAATTGCGGCACCGTAAGCATTGAAGCCAGAGGAGAGTTCATGCGCCGAGACTCGAAGGCAAAGGATTAAAAAAGTGGCGGCCGTTGTGGATGCGGCCCATATAGTCTATCAGGGACGCGAGGTCCTCGTCGCTCTCGACAAAATTGGCCTCGGCGGCATTCACCATGAGTAATGGCGCATCTTGGTAGCGGTGGAAAAACTCGGTATAAGCGTCTCCCAACGCGGCTAGATAATCGCGATCGAGGCGCTCATAAGAATGTCCGCGGTGACGGATGCGGTCAATCAATACATCCACCGGGGCTTGCAAGAAAATCACGAGATCAGGGGTTCTTGGGTGTGTCACGAGGCCGGCTGCAATCTGCTCATAAAGCCGCCATTCGTCATCGTCCAAGGTGATGCGCGCAAAAACTCTGTCTTTCGCCCACAAGAAATCCGCCACCACGCCGGAACGCAGGAAGTCGGCTTGGGCCAGGCTGTCCAAAAGGCGCAAACGTTGAAAGAGGAAAAAAAGCTGGGTCGGCAGGGCAAAGGCGCGCCGATCCTCGTAAAACCGGACCAAAAAAGGATTATCCTCGGGCGCCTCCAAGAGTCCTTCCATGCCGATCGTTGCCGCAAGGCGGCGCGCAAGGCTGGTCTTACCCACCCCGATAGGACCTTCAATGACAATAAAAGACCCCAGAGATACAGGTGTCGTCGCTACGGCTCCTCCCTTCACAGCTTCCCCCTTACCACACGGTCTCTAGGCGTTCGACGCGCTGCCCTGGCAACCCTCTACACAGCTCCTGAAGGGGGCCATGCTCGGGCAACACGAAGCCTGGCATGATCTCAAGCCAAGGATACAACACAAAAGCACGCTCGTGCAGACGGGGGTGCGGAAGCTCGAGATTGGGGCGGGCACAAGTCACGCCTTCGTAGAAAAGAAGATCGAGATCGAGCGTGCGTGGGCCATTGCGCAGTTCGGTACGCACGCGGCCCGATCGGCGCTCCAGCGCAAAGAGCTCGGCCGCCATACGCTCGGCGCCCAGAGTGGTTTTCAGCCAGCAAACGGCGTTGAGAAAATCCGGCTGCTCCAGAAATCCCACGGGTGCTGTCTTATAAACGGACGAACAGCGAACCAAAATGGTCTCGTTTAAGGCCGCCAACGCGGAGCGGGCGGCGCTCAAAGTGGCCAAGGGGTCTCCGACATTGGCCCCGAGCCCGACCACGACATCAGCCACTGGAGGCCCTTCGTCTGTGCTTACGCCGCGGTCGCTTCTCCCCCTGCCCGCTCAAGCCCTGCACTAGCGCCTCGCGCTCGGCCGGCTCAACCTCTTGAAAACGCGTCCACCAATCGAAAAGCTCGGGTTCCAGTTCCCCGGCGCCGACCCGCAAGCCAAGAAAGTCGTAGGCCGCCCGAAACCGCTTACTTTCCAGAAAACGAAAGGCCTGGCGTCCGGAACGCCGATCAAAGCGGCTCTGTAGGCTCCAGATCTCGCGCATGGGCACGCTAAACCGCTTAGGGATGGTGACGATCCGCAACTGTTCGCGCAACACCCGTTCAGCGGCCTTCTGCCAGGCCTCCATCGGGACTGCGCCTTCGGCGATGGCATGAAGGGCTTCTTCCCGAACCGGCTCCCACAAAAGCGCCGCGAACAAAAAGGCGGGTGTCACAGGCTTAGTTTCGGCGATGCGACGATCGCTATTCCTTAAGGCCTGCAACAACACAGAATCCGGGTCCGGTTCAGTCCCCAGCACCGCCGCCACAGCTGGGAAAAGCGCACCAAACAGCTGGTGCTCGCACAGCGCCTCGTAGGTGGCGGCGGCATTCCCGGTATGGAAAAGCTTCAGCACCTCCTCGAATAGCCGGGCCGGCGCTACACTCGAAAGGAGATGTCCTAGACGCGGAACGAGAACCGCGCTGTCGGACGTGAGACGCAGGCCGAGTTTTGCGGCAAACCGCACAGCCCGCAGCATACGTACAGGGTCCTCGCGAAAACGTTCTTCCGGATCCCCTATGACACGCAAAAGCCCATCGGCAAGATCCTGAAGCCCGCCGACATAGTCACACACCAGCCCCTCATGCGGGTCGTAATAGAGGGCATTAACGGTAAAGTCGCGGCGGAAGGCGTCCTCCTCGACAGTCCCAAAGATGTTCACATCACCATCGTCCGGCGTCAGAGACGGCGCGGCCCGATAGGTCGCCACCTCGATGATCTCGCGGCCAAAATGGACATGCGCCAAGCGAAATCGCCGCCCTATCAAACGGGCATTGCGAAAAATCTGACGGATTTCCTCAGGACGGGCCTGGGTTACGACATCAAAGTCCTTCGGTTCCTGCCCCAGCACCAGGTCGCGTACGCATCCCCCGACGAGATAGGCTGTATAGCCAGCGTCCTGGAGTCTTTCGATGACCTGCCGGGCCTGGGAGCTGATGCGAGCTGAAGTGAGACCGCAAGCGGTGGCATCTACGGTTATGGGCGCCCTACTGTTGTCATTCAAAGGAAATCTTATCCTCCCGAGCTCAAGTTTGTTTCAATTTGGAATAAGGCTTGTATAATAACACCGGTTCGCAAGACCCAAGAGTCATTGCCTTCTGCTCCCTTCGTCTAGTGGCCTAGGACGCTGGCCTCTCACGCCGGTAACAGGGGTTCGAGTCCCCTAGGGAGCGCCATCCCCGACATTCTCTTGATATCTCAAGAACCGGGCCCCAGATGTGCCCGAAAGAGGACTACGGCATGGCCACTTCACCTTATATCACGGATGTCACGCTCGAAAACTTTGAGAACGAGGTCGTGGCCCGTTCGCACACCACCCCCGTTCTTGTCGACTTCTGGGCGGCCTGGTGCGGCCCCTGCCAATCGCTCATGCCCATACTCGCCAAGCTCGCCGAAGAATACCAGGGCCGGTTTTTCCTTGCCAAGGTCAATAGCGACGAACAACAGGCCTTGGCGAGCCGCTTTGCCGTCCGTAGCCTACCGACCGTAAAGCTCTTTAAAAAGGGGGGCGAGGTCGTGCAATTCCTTGGCGCGCAACCCGAGCGGGCCATCCGGGCGCTGCTTGATCAACATATCGGGCGCCCCTCAGATGCCCTGCTCGAAGCGGCATTAGATGAAGAAGGCGCGGGACATATCGACCGCGCCTTAGCCCAACTCCGCGAAGCCCGTGACCGCGACCCGACAAACAAGCGGCTCACCATTCACCTGGGGCGGATATTACTGGAGCAAGGGCACACAGAGGAAGCCGAACGGATATTAAATGGGATCGCGACACGGGTTCAGGGTGACCCGGAACTGGCGCCCCTGCTCGCGCAGCTGGAATTCGTGCGGCTAGCCGCGTCCACCCCGCCCCTGCCCGTCCTCCAGCAGACCATCGCTGACGAACCCGCGAATCTGCAGGCCCGTGTGTCGCTTGGCATCCGCTATCTGTTGAAGGGCGACCACGAACTGGCGCTCGAACAGTGGCTTTTGGTAGTGCGTGCCGATCGCCACTTCGACAACGATGCGGGGCGCCGTATGCTGTTAAACGCCTTTGCTGTCCTCGGCGCACAGAACGCGCTCGTCCGTAAGTACCGAAATCTGCTCGCCATGGCCCTCAATTAACTAGAGACCGCAACAGGCCTTGGTGGGGACCCGCAAGAAGCGTCCGAGCCCGGTAAGGAGGGGTGTGGTGGGCACAAAGCCCAGCGCCGCCTTGACACGCGTCACGTCCGCACAAGACCGTCGAATGTCGCCGCGGCGCGCGGGCAGAAATTGCCTCGCAATCCCGTGCCCGGCGAGGTCCTCGAAGGCTGCGACCAGGGTCAAAAGCTCCTGCTCCACGCCCGTTCCTACGTTCATAACAGCGCCCTTCAAGTCCTCCCGAACCAGCGCATGCGCCAAAAGATCGACGAGATCCTCGACATACACAAAATCCCGTGTCTGACGACCGTCCCCGTGAATCACGAAGGGCAAGCCGCCCTCCAGTCGCTCGGCAAAAAGACTAATGACCCCAGAATATGGCGAACTCGCGTCCTGCCGAGGTCCATAGATATTGAAAAAGCGGAATGCCGTCGCGTTGACCCCACGTTCGCGCGTGAAATAGGACAGATACTGCTCACCCGCCAATTTATCGATGGCGTATGGCGATAGCGGTAGTGGCGTTGCGCATTCCGATACAGGCACTGGGGCATCGTCCCCGTATACCGCGGCTGAACTCGCATACAATACCCTTCGCACCTCTTGCTGGGAGGCTGCTAACAAGCAATTGAGCGTGCCGCCGAGATTGGTGGCATGGGTTCCGAGCGGATCGTGCATGCTCGTCTGGACTGACGCGACCGCCGCCAAGTGGACGACGGCATCCATTCCGGCAATCGCCTCGCATACGGCATTTTGATCACGCACATCCCCCAGCAGCAAGCGCGCACGCGCCGCTGGGCCTGTCAGATTGGCCTTTTTGCCCGTCGAAAAATTATCAAAAATCGCTACACTGTGGCCGTCCGTCACGAGCCGATCGGCTAAATGGGAACCAATGAAACCGGCCCCGCCTGTGATCAAAACCTTCATCTAGTTTACCCCTGAAGCCCACGGGCCCGACTGTATAGTGGCGGCCCATGGTGGGCGTCAACGGTCTAGCACGCTATCCAGCTTTCGGCGTATTGCACGGTGCTTAGCTGGTCCGTAGCGTAGCGGCCTGAAGCGAGTGCCGGGAGTGGCGCGTCGCACGATTTCTGACCGAATAAGGATGTTCTATGAGCACAGTGGCAGTCGTAGGCTTGGGCTATGTCGGTTTACCCTTAGCCGTTGCGTTTGGCAAAAAGGGCCCCACCATCGGGTTCGACCTCGATCAGGACAAGATCGACAGCTATCGCCATCATTGCGACCCCACGGGAGAAGTGACGAGCGAAGAATTGTGCGCGGCCGAACAGCTTGTCGTCACAACGGATGCGGCCGCCCTGAAGGAAGCGGATTTTATTATCGTGGCGGTCCCCACCCCAATCGACTCTGCCCA
>JAJYPQ010000294.1 GCA_021795255.1 Pseudomonadota bacterium | reverse complement strand
TTGGCACCCAGGTACTGACAATCTCGGCACCAACAAACACGCGTTAACACCGGTTCGCCTGAAATACGGTAGCGCACGGCACCACAAAGGCAATTTCCGCTTCTTTCGATCATATCGGCTTCCTTGGTTCAGGGCGCGCTTGCGTCGACGGACGCATCAGAGGCCGGATATATTTATGCGGTCCGACCCTAGTTCCAAAGCAAATCCGTGCTTGCTATGTAGGGGGCCTCCGTCATAGTCAGTTTAATCAACGTCGCGCCGGATAGCAAAGACCGCCGGCCCGCCAGGATCTGGGATATCACGTTTTACCACGCCCGTAACCCGCGCCCCACGCGGGCCGCGCGCCAGGACCGCCGCCAGACCCTGCAATTGCGGCTGTGTGCCGCAGGCCTCGACCTCTACTGTTCCATCGCTACGGTTACGAACAAAGCCACGAAGGCCCAATGCCTGCGCCTCTCTCCACACATAAGCCCGAAAGCCCACGCCCTGGACCATCCCGGACACGATATATCGAAAACACGCCACGACTCCTCCCTTAGCCTCTTTAGTGCGCACTCGCCATTCCCTAGACTCCCGAACCGTTCACGTTTCTCGCACAGGAGATCCATTCCATGACCTTACATCTTGGCGATACCGCTCCCGACTTTACCGAGGATTCCACGGAAGGGCCCATCCAATTTCATAAATGGATAGGCGACCATTGGGCCGTGCTCTTCTCTCACCCGGCCGATTACACCCCGGTTTGCACGACTGAGCTCGGAAGTGCCGCCAGGCTAGCCGACGAGTTTCAGCGGCGCGACGTCAAGGTCTTGGCCGTCAGCGTCGATCCTGTGGCAAGCCACGCCGACTGGATAAAGGATATCAGCGAAACAGAAGACGCGCGTAAACTTCCCCATTAGGGGAGACAAGAATCGCAAGGTGGCGGCACTGTACGACATGATCCATCCGAAACAAGACGACACTCTGACCGTGCGCTCGGTTTTCATCATAGACCCCACAAAGACGATCCCTACGATTCTTACCTACCCCGCGAGTACCGGACGCGAATTTGGCGAAATCTTTCGGGTCATAGATTCACGGCAATTAACCGACAAGTACAACGTCGCGACCCCCGCCAATTGGCAACGGCGACGAGGTCGTGATCTCGCCTTCCATAAAAGACAGGGGCACGCTGACCGCCAAATGTCCTAAGGGCTATCGCGAGATCAAACCGTATCTGCGCATGACCCCGCATCCCAGCCATTGACGGCAGGCCTAGCCGACTCGGTTTACGGAACGAGCGGGAAGAGTCCGCGCGCTTCGCGCAGGGACTTCCAAAAGGAATAGCCGGCGATCGGGACGAGGAGGATCAGGACCAGGAAAAACCCGACGCCCAAATGGGCGAGATTATGGATGGGGACATCCGTCGGTACTGAGCCTGTCACAAGGCGCGGGTCGAGAAAGCCGACAATGCCGGCCGCGACAAAAGAGATCCCTCCCCCGGTCAGGGTTCGGCCCGCCATCTTGCGCGCCACATAAATCCGCGCCCGGTCG
Source organism: Pseudomonadota bacterium (assembly GCA_021795255.1). Next base: position 4,087 of record JAJYPQ010000294.1, on the reverse strand, counting down.
TCGAGTTTGCGGCGCGCCATCCAGCCGCCGAAGAGAGAACCGAGCAGCATTTGCATGATCATGGTACCAAAACCGAACAACAAACCCGGTAAAAACGCGAGATACGGGCTATGCATGGCCGGCGCCAAGACGGTGTACACAATCAGCGCAAAGGCCCCGGTTCCCCAACCGGCGATAAAGCCATGGACGAGCGGCATATAAGTCGGCAAGGGGCCGGGCTCCGAGGGCGCGGCCTCATGGTCCACGGCGTGACTGTGAAAGAGATGCGGGATACGGCCACGGCGCAAGATATAGAGGCCGGAACCGAGCATGGTAAGACCCACCACCACATAGACCGCGAGGTTCCACCCGACTCCTTTTAAAAAGTCCGCCATGGCGAAATAGGCCAACTCGCTCGCGATCGCGCGCTGCAGGGTGAACGTCAAGGAAAATAAGAGCCCGGCCTTGAGGCCCCCGCGTATGGAGTAGGAGCCGATGGCGTAATTGAAGGTGATGGGCCAGGTGTGCTCGTCCGGCGTAATGCCGTGCACCATGCCAAGAAAAAACGCGGTCACAAGCGCCAGGCCGACGCTGAGCCCAAGAAGCCCGGGGTTCCACAGATTGATGTCGCCGATCGTCACACACTTCTCCCTAAGAACCGGCTACTTTAACCGCAACACTCCCTCCCGCCAACCTTGACAGTAAGCGGCACCTTGGCCGGCGCTGCGATCTCCTCGCGCACCAGTCGTGGCACGAGGTAGCCTGGGAGGCGCTTGCGTAAGGCCTCGACCAGGCGCACGGCCCGCTCTTCATCGACCGCGAAATGGGCGGCCCCCTGGACGCGATCGAGCATATGAAGATAGTAGGGGAGGACGCCGGCCGCGAAAAGCCGCTCGCTGAGCGCTGCCAGAGACTCCGGGTGGTCGTTGACGCCGGCCAGTAAGACGGTCTGGTTCAGCAAGATCACGCGCGCTGCGGCCAAACGGGCGCAGGCCTCTTGCACCGCTTCATCTATCTCCTGGGCGTGGTTAATATGCAAGACCATGGCCACCGGCACCGGCGACGATTGCAGCCAAGCCAAGAGTTCGGTAGTGACGCGGCTTGGCACCACCACCGGGACCCGGGTATGGAGACGCAGTCGCTTGACGTGCGGCAAGTCCTTGAGTGCGCGGACAAATTCCGCCAATTTCTCGTCAGTCAGCGTGAGCGGGTCGCCACCACTTAAAATCACTTCGCTTAGGGACTGATCCTGGGCCACATGGGCTAGGGCCGCGCGCCAATGACTCCGGGCGGCATTGGCCTCGGCATAAGGAAAATGGCGCCGAAAGCAATAACGGCAATGAATGGCGCACGCCCCGGTGGCCGTGAGCAGGACCCGACCCTCATATTTATGCAGGACGCCCGTAGCCACATGGGCCGCCAAGTCCCCCACCGGGTCCGTCCCAAATCCGGGCACGATCGCCTCTTCGAGACCAAGCGGAAGGACCTGCCGCAACAGCGGGTCTGAGGGGTCGCCCGGAAGGATGCGTAGGAGATAGGGCCAGGGCACACGCACCGGAAAGAGGGCGTGGGCCCTTCTGGCCTCCGGCAGGAGGCTTTGGGGCAAGGCCAAAGCCTCCAGAAGCTCTTTGGGTTCGATGATGGCGGCCGCAAGCTCGGCCCGCCAGGTCGCCTGACGTATTGCGGAAGTTCCAGGTATCATATACGCGCACTGTCCGTGTTCGACCGACAAAAGGCAAGAGACAAAGACAGGCCCACATCCACTATGAGATCGTCATGACGACCTACAGCACGAATGAATTTAAGAGCGGCCTCAAGATCATGCTTGACGCCGACCCCTGCGCCATTATCGAAAACGAATTCGTCAAGCCTGGAAAAGGGCAGGCCTTCAACCGCGTCAAGATCCGCAACTTGAAGACCGGGCGCGTGGTGGAGCGGACCTTCAAATCGGGCGACACGGTCCCGGGCGCGGATGTGGTCGATGTCGAGATGCAATATCTCTACAGCGACGGGGAATTCTGGTACTTCATGTCGCCGGAGACCTTTGAGCAACTGGCAGCCGACAAGACCGCCGTGGGCGACGCCGCGAAATGGATGAAAGAGCAAGCCGTCTGTCTCGTCACACTCTGGAATGGGGTGCCGTTAAGCGTCGAGCCGCCGAACCACGTGATCCTGAAGGTCACGGACACAGACCCCGGGGTCCGCGGCGACACGAGCGGCGGAGGCGGAAAACCGGCCACGCTCGAGACCGGTGCGGTGGTACGCGTGCCGCTCTTCATTAACATCGGGGATAGCCTGAAGGTCAATACCCAAACCGGGGAATACATCGCCCGGGCCAAGGAATAAAAAGGCTCGGTCTTGGGCCACGAGAACGACTGGCAGCCCACGGCGTCGCTTGCGACCCTGCGACTGCGAGCCGCGCTGCTTGCGCGCACGCGGGGGTTTTTCGCCAAGTGCAACTTTCTTGAAGTCGAGACTCCGATACTGGCGCAGGCGGGCGCCGCCGATGCGCAGCTCGCGCAATTTGTGATCGAGGATCCGGTACACGGACGCTTGTACCTACAAACGTCCCCGGAATACGCCATGAAACGGCTCTTGATAGCCGGTAGCGGCTCGATCTTCCAAATCAGCAAGGCCTTTCGCCAAGGCGAGGTGGGTGCCCGTCATAACCCGGAGTTTACGATCATCGAGTGGTATGCACTCGGATACGACGACAAGCGCCTGCGCAAAGAGGCCTGCAGCTTGATAGGCGAACTCCTCCCTGACCTTGAAAAGGCGCCGCTCACCCTAAGCTTTGGCGATGCCTTCAAGGACACCATCGGCGTAGACCCGCTCAAAGATCGGACCGACCAACTACGCAAGACCGCCTATACTCTCGTTCCGTCGGCCAAGCACCTAAGCCTCGACACGCGCGATGAGACGCTCGATCTGCTCATGAGCCAAGCGGTGGCACCGCGGTTTTCCGATCGTCGCCTCACCGTGATTACCGATTATCCCGCGAGTCAGGCGGCGCTCGCCCGCGTCCGCGAGGACGGTCTGGCGGATCGCTTCGAGATCTACTGCGGCGCACTCGAACTTGCCAACGGTTTCTATGAGGCGGCGACCCCCGCCCACTATGCGGACCGATTCGCAGAAGAAGCCCGTAGGCGCAGCGAACGGGGCCTGTGCGCAGTCCCGGCGGATGAGCGGCTGCTGGCCGCGCTCGCCGAGCGCCCCCTGCCGGATTGCGCCGGGGTCGCGGTTGGATTTGATAGGCTTGTTATGCTGGCGGCCAAGGCCTCCCATATAAACGAGACCCTGGCTTTTGCCATTGATCGCGCCTAACCCTTTACTACCCACTCTTGAGGATTTCCCGTGAGCCAATTATTTTCTCCCTGGACCTTACGTTCCCTCACGTTTCGCAATCGTATCTTCGTCTCCCCCATGTGCCAATACTCGAGCGTCGACGGCTTCCCCACTACCTGGCACCTTGTACACCTCGGGAGTCGCGCCGTAGGCGGGGCGGGTCTTGTCATGATGGAAGCAAGCGCGGTCACGGCCGACGGCCGCATAAGCCCGGGCGATATGGGTCTCTGGCGCGAAGACCATGCGGCGGCCCTCAAACCCATCACCCAATTCATCAAATCCCAGGGGGCGATCCCGGCCATCCAGATCGCGCACGCCGGTCGCAAGGCCTCGGTGGCGGCCCCATGGCTCGGAGGGAATCCCCTGTCGCCCTCCCAAGGCGGCTGGGAGGTGCGGGGCCCGAGCCCGCTCCCCTTTGGTCCGCAGTCGCCACGTCCCAAACCCTATACGGCCGAAGAATTACCAGCCCTGGTCACGGCCTTTTGCGACGCCGCCCGACGCGCCGTGGAGGCGGGATTCGAGGTCCTGGAGATCCATATGGCCCATGGTTATCTGCTACACGAGTTCTTGTCGCCCTTGAGTAACCAGCGGACCGATCTCTATGGCGGATCGTACGCGAATCGGGCCCGGCTCCCCCTCGCTGTCGCCGAGGCCGTGCGCGAGGTATGGCCGGAGCCCTTCCCGCTCTTTGTGCGGATATCGGCGACCGACTGGGCCGCGGGCGGATGGGACATCGAGCAATCGGTCACGCTGGCACAAAACC
>JAJYPQ010000293.1 GCA_021795255.1 Pseudomonadota bacterium | reverse complement strand
CGACATAAATCCTCACTCGATAATCCGACCGCAGACAGAGACTGGATCGCGCACCGTCTGGCCTATCGTCTGCAAAGACTGCAAGCTTAAACGAGAGAGGCAATCGCGCCTATCCCGGGCCTCCGATCACCGAAAACGGCAAGCGGATGCGCTGGAACGCGGTCCTGCTAGCGCTTCGCGACCACCGTAAGGCCAATGGGGGCGAGCGCCAAGCCCGCCAGTTTCAGGTGTTGAATCGCAAACGGGATCCCGATGATCGTGACAAAATTCGCTAAGGCGGCGGCGATATGGCCCAAGGCTAGCCAAAACCCGGCAAACACAAACCAGAGCACGTTTCCGACCAAACCCCAAAACCCCGTGCCGATGTCCGCCCGCCCTTGGCTACGACGACTGATGGCCTCTTTCCCGAACGGAAAGAAGGTAAACTGACCGATCACAAAGCACGCCCGCGCCCACGGAATGCCAACCACTGACAGCAATGCCAAAAGTCCTGCGGCCCACCAAGCGAGGCCCATCAAGGCCCCGCCCAAAATAAACCACAGTACGTTCCCGATACGTGTCAACACCATCTCCTCCCGGCGCTCCCATGAGTGCGAAGCCGTATGGTAGACCACGCTCTCCCATTTAACGAGGTGGACGCGCGCCGAAGAGGTGCTGGCGAGCCTCAGCGTCGAGCGGCCCTCCGGCGCTGACCTGCGCCCCTAGGGCGTAAGCCCGTTGCACAGCAGGCCGATCTGATAGCGCCTCAAACCAGCGTTTGACCTGCGGAAAATCCGCTAGATCCTGCTGCTGATCCTGGTGCGGAACTATCCACGGATAGCACGCCATATCGGCAATCGAGTAGTCCTCGCCATTCAGGAACTCGCAGACGCTTAAGCGCCGGTCTAGGACGCCGTAGAGCCGCGCGGTCTCGCGCACATAGCGATCGATGGCGTAAGGAATGCGCTCGGGGGCGTAGCGAGCAAAATGATGGTTTTGGCCGGCCATGGGACCCAAACCGGCCATTTGCCAGTACAGCCACTGCAAAGTCCGATAGCGGCCTTGTGTATCGTGGGGAAGGAAGCGGTCGGTCTTTTCGGCGAGATATTGCAAAATCGCACCCGACTCAAAAAGGCTTAATGGGCCCCCTTCGGCCTTTGGATCCACAAGAGCCGGCATACGGTTATTCGGCGCAATGGCCAGAAATTCGGGCTTAAACTGATCGCCGCGGCCGATATTGATGGGTAAAATGCGGTAAGGAAGAGACGCCTCCTCCATGAAGATCGTGATTTTGTGGCCATTGGGTGTTGGCCAGTAGTACAGATCAAACATCTCTCCTCCCTTGGGACATCGCCCTGCCCCGATTGCCCTTGGATACGGGACCTGCGATTATAGCTAGGTGACCCATTTCCCCGCCGCGCATAGACCCTGATTCATGCCCTTACTGCGCTTAGACGACGTAGGCTTGGCCTATGGCCACCATCCCTTACTAGACCATGCCGGCCTTTCGATCGAAAGCGGCGAACGAGTCTGCCTCATCGGCCGCAACGGCGAGGGCAAATCTTCGCTGTTACGGGTTATCAGCGGCACCGTAAAACCCGACAGCGGACAGCGCGTCGTGGAATCCGGGCTTCGGATCGCAACCCTTGATCAAGAGGTCGAGTGCCGCGACGACGAGACCGTCTACGAGGTCGTAGCGTCCGGTCTGGCGAGCCTTGGACGTGCGCTTGCCGAATATGAGCGGCTCACCATGCTCCTCACCGACGCTCCTGACCCCAAGATCATAGAACAGATGGGCGTTGTGCAACAGGAGCTGGACAGCCACGACGGCTGGCGCCTGCAACAGCGCGTTCACACCGTGATCACCGAACTCAAACTCGATGCCCACGCGCGCATGAAGGCCCTCTCGGGCGGCTGGCGTCGACGTGTTATGTTGGCCCGCGCCCTGGTATCGGACCCCGGCCTCTTGCTGTTGGATGAGCCCACCAACCACCTCGATATCGAGGCCATTCTCTGGCTCGAGAACTTTCTGGCAAGCTACACTGGCGCCGTGCTTTTTGTCAGTCACGACCGGGCGTTTTTGCGTAGGCTTGCGACCCGCATCATAGAACTCGACCGTGGGGCGTTGAGCTCCTGGCCCGGCGGCTACGACGACTACCTCCGGCGCAAGGCCGACGAATTAGCGGCGGAAGAAACGCGCAACGCACTTTTTGATAAACGGCTCTCCGAAGAGGAAACCTGGATACGGCAAGGCATTAAGGCCCGGCGCACGCGTAACGAAGGACGGGTACGTGCCCTCGAGGCCATGCGCCGCGCGCACCGCGAGCGGCGCGAACGGGTTGGGCGTGTTGATATGCGTCTGGGTGCCGCTGAGGCCTCCGGGAAACTTGTATTCGAAACAGAGCATCTCGATCTCTCCTACGGCGGCACGCCGATCATTCGCAATTTTTCGACGACCGTGCTGCGCGGCGAACGAATCGCGCTCATAGGGCCGAATGGGGTCGGCAAGTCCACTCTTTTGCGTGCCCTCCTCGGAGACCTCGCGCCAAGCGGTGGAACGGTGAAGCGGGGTACCAAACTTGAGGTCGCCTATTTCGACCAACAACGCGAGCAACTGGATCCGGCCGCCACTGTGATGGATAGCGTAGGTGGCGGGAAACTTACCGTCACCATAGGAGGCCAAGCCCAGCATGTGGCGGGCTATTTGCGGAAATTCCTGTTTCCGCCGGAACGACTGCGGTCGCCCGTCAGCATGCTCTCCGGCGGCGAGCGTAACCGCTTGCTGCTCGCCCGCCTCTTCGCGCAGCCTGCGAATCTCTTGGTCCTCGATGAGCCCACCAATGACCTTGATGCCGAAACCCTGGAATTGCTCGAAGAGACGCTTATGGAGTTTCCCGGCACGCTCCTTTTGGTGAGCCACGACCGGGCGTTCGTCGACAACGTCGCGACCAGTACCTGGGTCTTCGACGGCCACGGCTCTGTTCATGACTATGTGGGGGGCTACAGTGACTGGCGCGCGCACGTTGAGGCGACGCGTACCGTTTCCGAAACACCAACCCCCGAAAAACCGGCCAAAGAAGCCTCCCGCAAGGCTGCGGCCCCGTCCCCTAAGGTGACGGCGCGGGCATCCAAACGTCCCTACAAAGACCAACGCGAAATCGACGAGTTGCCGGCGCGTATCGAGACCCTAGAGCGCGAACAGCGAACGCTAGAGAACACGATCACGAGCCCCGGCTTTTATGAACAAGAGAAGCCCCGGATCACATTGGTGCTTGAGCGCCTAAAAGAGATCGAAGCCGAGCTGGCCACCTGCTATGCCCGCTGGGAAGCGCTTGAGTCCTCGCCACGGACGGGCCCCTAAAACCCCCGTCCCATGCCCACCGACAGATCACAGCAAGGGACACAGACAGGCCTCGATCAAAAGATGCGCTATCCGAAGACCCTAGTACAAGCGCGAGCGCCCGGGAGGCCCGAGCCCCGGGGGGCGGAGATGCTCGGTTCAAACCTCGGCACGCAACGGACAAGAGGTGATTACCACATCTTGTCTTGCCCGACCTAACGGCTTGCGGCCCCGTCCTAAAAGCCGAAGCGCCGGACCCAGAGAATGCCCAAGAAAAAATCGAAACGCACCCGGGATAAGGGCTTACCACCCGAGGCCACGGCCAGCCAACGAGCAGCCTACACCGAACTCGCGGCCTTCTGTACCGGCCTTCTAAGCGCGACTTCCGTGCGTGTACTCGCGGGCTACGCCGGCACCGGCAAGACCTGGCTTGCGGTCCATCTCATGACCGCGGCCTGTGAGGCCGGGCTTCGGGTCGCGGTCTGTGCCCCGACGCACAAGGCGGTGTCGGTGATCCTCGCCAAACTCGATCCGGAGATCCAGGCCAAGACGTGGACCGGCACCTTGCACGCGCTGCTCGGACTTAAGCTGAAAGAGACTCACGACGGCGTGCTCTCTATAGAGCTCGATCGCCATCCCCGGGGGGCCTATTTCGAAAGCTTCGATATCGTTTTTATCGACGAGGCAAGCATGGTTGGGGCCTTGCTCTTGTCGTATATCGAGCGATTTGCGCGCTTTGCCAAACCCCGCGTCTTATACATAGGCGATCCCGGCCAGCTCCTACCGGTGACCGCGCGGGATAGGACCGATACCCCCCAAATTCAGTTTGATGCGAGCTCGGAACCGGGACCTGTGCGGCCACCAGTCTTTACCCTAGTCCCTACCCATCACACCCTGACCGAAATCGTGCGCCAAAAAACCACTGGGCGGGCCCATCCGATCGTGCAGTTTGCCCAAGAGCTGCGGCGTTATATCGAGGGTGAGGCCAGCGGGGTCTTTGATCCTGACATCGTCCGAGGCTATCTCGCAGACCATGCGCAAGACTTAAGGGGCGCAGTCCAACTCGCCTCCGCTGCGCATATTGCCGCAGGGTGCGTGTCTCTGCGCCATCGCCGCCCAGACAAAGACATCCGGGTGCTCGCCTGGCGCAATCGCGTAGTCGATGAGCGCAACCACATCATTCACTGCGCGCTTGCGTCGGCCTATGGGGCCGAGATCGAGGCGTCCGCGCCCACCCCGCCGTTTTGGCCTGGGGAAACGCTGGTGGCCCGCGAGGCCCTCTACGGCTTTCGGGCCGTTGCCCATATCGAGGAACGGGGCGCAGACGTCTGGGAGCGGGCCTTGGCCCCGCCAAAGAGCACAAAGACATCGGTGGGCGGTGCTCGCCGCGAGGGACTGGCCGACTTAGTTCCGAACAATACCGAGATGATAGTCAAACACTGCACGCCCATGATCCACCCGTATCTGGCCATTTCAAGCTGGCATATTGGGGCCGAGATCGCAGGCGGCGACACCATCGACTTCTTCGTCGCCAACGACGCCCGCGAACATCAACGGCTGATACGCCAAACCTGGGACCAATACCGGATCGCCGCCAATCGTAACGCTGAGGGCTTCCGGAAGGCCTGGGCCATGACTCGCGCCTGCGCCCCGGTCACGCACGCCTACGCCGTCACGGCCCATAAGGCCCAAGGCAGCACCTTTCATTATGCGCTCGTGGATCTCGCGGATTTGTATGGCATGGTGGATATCGTCGGCGCCGATGAGTATCACCGCGCCTTCTATGTCGCCGTCACGCGGGCCAGCGAACGTATCTGGCTCTGCCTCTAGGCGACATCGGCATGAGCCCCGCACAGAGACTCCCTCTTGGCCCTGGCGGGCCGTGGCGGCTACCAGCCGAAGTCACCTACGAAGACGCCCCTTTGATAATCCAGCCGTAGCCAGCGGGGTATAAACGCCTCTTCGCGCGTCAACGCAAAATCCTTAAGTGGTAAGGCGTCAAGATCGTCGTTGGCCGGGAGCGCACAGTGTTGGGACACGACCGGGTGAAACCAGAGGCGCAACTTGTCGTGGTCGGGGTCGGTTTTCAAAAACGCCCTATCAAGGCCGGCTGTGTCCCAGCGCAAGCGCTTACGCACACGGCAACTGAAAAAAAGCTCCATCTCCACCACCAAGGCCTCCGGCCGGGCCTCAAGGGCCCGGAGCGCGCCGCGCGACAACGCGACCCGCACCGGCCCGCGCGCTCTTGTCTCAAGTGTCAACCGCTCACTCAAGGGGGCCCACCGTTGCCATTAGGGGGCAAGACCCTCATCCAACCGCTGGAGCAATTGGGAACCTGCG
>JAJYPQ010000292.1 GCA_021795255.1 Pseudomonadota bacterium | reverse complement strand
AAGCGGGGGGTGCGGCAGGCGTTCATCAAGGTACTCTATGATGATATGCGACTCGTAGAGTACGAGATCGCGATCCACCATCGTCGGAACCTGGTTGTATGGGTTTAGTTCGGCGAGTTCTCGCGGTTTCTTCTTGAGATCGACCGGGATGATCTGGCACTCTACGTCCTTCTCCAGAAGGACGATACGCACCTTATGGCTGAAAGGGCAGGCGGTACCGGAATAGAGCGTCATGATAGGTTTACGGACGGCGGGAATAGCCATGCTTATCTCCATGCCCCGACCAGGGTCGGATCTACAGCCACAGACATTGCCAGGAAGCCTCCGGATTTCTCGAAAGGCGGTATTTGCGCCCCGAAACCGAAGACGGGCTTAAATCAACTTTTGGGCCGCCAGTTTTATAATTTTACTCCATAATGACAAGCCCGCCTAGGGCGGTCTCCGGCCGGGAGGTCTTATGTCTTTTTCTCACCGCCTTATCATCCTCGCGCGTATCGTGGTCGGTGGCCTGGCGCTCGCCTTCGTCATCCTGCTGTTGCGCCCGCAGCTCATCGCCCATGGTCCCACGGTCGTCATACGCGAAGCCGCGCCACGCAAGGCAATGACGCCTGGGCCCGTCTCCTATGCCTACGCGGTAAAAAAGGCGGCCAACGCAGTTGTCAATATTAACACAGCCAAGGTGGTGGTGACGCGCCCGCGGCGCGGTCCGGGCTTCCCGTTCTTTGAGCCGTTCACCGGGGGCAGGCCGCCAGCCAGCCGCAAGCGGGTGGAAACAAGCCTCGGGTCCGGGGTGATCATCAGCAAAAACGGCTTCATCCTGACCAATTATCATGTGATTCGCGGGGCCGACGCCATCCGCGTGTTCCTGAAAGACGGGCGCAGCGCCAAGGCACGGGTGGTGGGCGTGGACCCGGCCACCGACCTCGCGGTCCTGAAGATCCATCTTCCGCGATTGACGGCCATAACCCTCGGCCACGCCTCCGACATTGCCGTAGGTGAGGTGGTACTAGCCATCGGCGACCCCTTTGGCATCGGTCAGACGGTGACGATGGGGATCGTGAGCGCGACCGGCCGGGATGAACTTGGCCTAAACCCGATCGAAAACTTTATCCAGACGGATGCCGCCATCAACCCCGGCAACTCCGGCGGCGCGCTTGTCAATACCGATGGGCACCTGATCGGCATCGATAGCGCGATCTACACCCACAGCGGGGGATTTCAGGGGATCGGCTTTGCCATCCCCGTCAATCTGGCGCGCCACGTCTTTCGCCAAATCATCAAATACGGGCATGTGATCGAAGGCTGGATAGGCGTTGCCGGCCAGACCCTCACGCCCGCACTGGCCCGCGCCCTGAAGCTGCCGAAGACCACGCGCGGGGTGGTGGTGGCGGCGATCTACAAAAACGGCCCGGCGGCGGCCGCCGGGATACGCCCGGGAGATGTGCTCTATGCGATCAACGGCCGGCCGTTACGCTCAGCCAATCGCGCCCTACTCACCATCGCCGACACGAAACCCGGGACGCCTGTCGCCTTGGGCATCTTGCGTGCCGGTCAGCGCCTGACGGTTCACGCCATCGTGGCGACGCGGCCGCCCCTGAAGAACGTGGCGTCGCTCGCCCAAGAACCGCAGCCCGCACCCTGAAAGGGGCTGACTGGGGCCCACACACCACAAGGGTGCACCGGCCCCTCACCCGCAGGATGCGTACAAGAGCCCCCAACCCGGGGCTCGGGCGCGAGAACGTTATGCGTCCCCGGGGCCGCCTCGACCACGGCCGGCGACTACCCGGCCGTATCCCACGATATCGCTTGGCGTTGTCAGACGGTCTTAAAGACCGCCTGCAGCATGGCCACGCCCCGTGGTCTGCCATCCCGGGGCGACACGGCGCGGCGTAAGCCCCTCAAGACGATCCTATCCTACGGCCACCCGTTTGCGGCCTTCTTCTGGAAGAAGCCGCTGACAAGATCCCGTGGGGCGCGCACGATGAGATCCGGCGCCTGCGCCATCTGGCCTTGCCGCCATGGGCCGCGGTGACGCGGTCGCATCTCTTTTGTCCCGCTTGGGTCTTGCGTCGCTTGGGCGACCCGACAGGCCGGTCTGATGCCTAGGCCGCCCGGATTGCATCACGGGACGCCGATTGCGTCCAGTGAACGATCTCCATTTGGCCATCATGATGTTCGACAAGCGCCGAGCAACTCTCGACCCAGTCCCCATCGTTGTAGTACTGAATATTCTTGATCCGCTTTTGTTCGGGATGATGGATATGGCCACATATAACCCCGTCGTAGTTGCGTCGCAGGGCCTCTTCGGCCAACAGGGATTCATAGTCGTTAATGAATTGCACGGCCTTCTTGACATGATATTTCACATAACCGCTCAACGACCATTGGTGGCGCACCCCGAGCCACTGTAAGAGCCTTTGCAGATAATGATTGAGAGACAAAAGGGCCGTATACCCGTGATCGCCAAGATGCGTAAGCCAGCGGGCATAACGCATGGCCGCGTCAAACTGGTCACCATGAATAACCCATAGGCGCAGGCCCGCGGCGGTATGGTAGACATACTCTTCCCGGATCGCGATATCACCCAGCGCCACTATCGAGTCATCGGTCAGCGTCAGCTCAGAAAAGAATTCGAATATGGGATCGTGATTTCCACGAATGTAGTGCACTTTGACGCCATTGCGCGCCATGCGCAGGATCTTTTGGATCACAGTATTGTGAGCGCTTGGCCAATACCAACGAATCTTGAGGCGCCATAGATCAATGATGTCGCCTACCAAAAACAGCTGCTCGCATGAGTGTGTGCGCAAGAAATCAAGGAGCTTTTCGGCCTGGCAACCCCGCGTCCCCAAATGCACATCCGAGATGAAGATGGCTCGATAAGTGGACGGATTCACGGTAGGTCCTGAATCATGGGCGGCGGCAAGAGGCGCTAAGCGGCCACGGGGTTCGTGGCATGAGCTTTTTTCACCATGCATCAGCGCCTCCACAAATATTTCTCAGTTTCACATAAGACACATACCATGACAGACCGGTCATGCGCGAAAAGTGCAGGCGGCTGTCGTGACGCCCTATCCGGTCCCATGAATTTCTTCTATCCGCGCGGCCGCGCGCCCGAGCCTTTGACGGAGGCTTTTGCGATCGCGCGCATCTTATGCGCCGCGAAACGCCAAAAGCGGATCCCGGTGCACCGTTCCAACGGCACCGGCAGGCGCGCCATCGGTGAGCAAGGCCCTTAACCTTGGCGTTCTTGAATGCGGCAATGTGCGATCTGGGCCTCATTAATCAGCGTTTCATAGACCTTTGCCAAGCGCTGTGACATGGCGTCGCGCGAAAAGCGGGCGGCAAGGTGGCCCGCCTCCAACGCAAGGCGCGCGCGCAGCTCGGGGTCGCGCAGGATAATCAGGCATTCTGCGCTAAACGTATCCGGATCGGCCGTGCTGCCACGACTGCCTTTGTGGAAGGCAAGCAGATCTGCCACGCCAAGGGCCGGGATCGCCACGATCGGCAGCCGCGCCGCCAAGGCCTCCAGCAGCACCATGCCCTGTGTCTCCGTTTGAGAGCAAAAGACGAAGAGATCCGCGGCTTGATAGGCGTCCTGCAAGGCGCGGTCGCGATCCAGATAACCCAGAAAGCGCACATGGTCGGTCAGGCCAAGGTTTTGGGTTTGCGCCTCCAGGGATGGTCGTTCCGGACCATCTCCGGCAAACAGCAACAAAACGTCGGGCAAAGCAAGCCGCAGGCGTCTGGCGACCTCGAGAAGGAAAGGGAGATTTTTTTCCGGGGCCAGACGCCCAGCATAGAGTAAGAGAGGCTGCTTTGGCGCAATACCGTGGCGGGCGCGAAAGGCGGCGCCACAGCCTGTAGGGCTTGGCGGACATTCGATGCCGGTTGGAATCACTTGGATGCGAGTGCCGACACCATAACCCGCCACCACCTCGGCCATGGCGACCGATGGAACAATCACGGTGTCGACGGCATCACACTGGCGGCGCGCAATGGCGCGAATCATGTGATGGCCCGCGGCTTTGGGTATCCAAGGGTAATAATGGCCGACATAGGCCTCGAAATGGGTGTGATAAGAAAGGATGGCCGGAACTTGCCATTTGCGTGCGAGATGGCGCCCCCAGAATTGGGCCATGAAAGGCGTCTCAATATGGATGACATCATGCGGGCGGGATGCGAGGTATCTGGCGATGCGCAAGGCCCCCAAGGGGGTCATCAGACGCTCCTCTGGATAAAACGGGATGCGCATGGCGGGGGCCTGAAAGACCCCGGGCCCTTCGCTGGTACAAACGCCATAGGCGGGGATGAGCAGATCCACGTCGTGCCCCAGGCGAGCCAGGCCCTCGCGAAAGCTGCGGATGGAGCTTGCCACCCCGCTGATGCGCGGGAAATACGTATCAGAGATCATCAGAATGCGCATGCCCTGGGTCCTGTATCGTGGGTACGGGACTTGAGGGAGAGGCTTAGCCGCCCATGGATTCGGGCGCTCAGCGTCGTGTCACCCCACCTCAATGCCCCGTTTATGTCACAGGAATATGCCATTCTGATGACGGGGCGATGCGCGCCCACAATCCCCGGCGGGATGAAGGGATCGTCGTGGCCGTCTCATGGCATAGGGCGCGGGGCGCGCCGAATGGGGACGCCCGCGCAAGATGAGCGAGGCCCGGCGGGTGGCTCACCTGAAATCCGCGAGCGCCCACACCTGGGGCGTACGCACAGCTGAAAGACCCCCATTTTTAGGTACAGCGGACCCAGCGGGCGGCTTGCCCTTCGATCGAGGATACCCTAGTCCACCGGGCGCAGGTTGGCCTTAGGCCCCGGATGCAAACTTAAAGAGAACCGGCCGCGTCTTCGAATTCCACGCCATTTTTAATGCGCATCCGGCGGCGGCTTGCGCGGACGACGCCGACGCTTGGGACGACGCCGTGGCGGTGATACCGGCATCACCGCAGGCGGCGGCGCTGCGGGCGGCGGAGGCGCTTTTATGTCGGCCGTCGCCGGACGCGGCCTCACCCGATAGGCGACGAACAGGCCAACCTCGAACAGCCCCCACATGGCGAGCGCCAGCACCGTCTGCGAGAAGGCGTCGGGGGGCGTGATGATCGCGGCCAGGATGAAGGCCCCGAGGATGACGTAGCGGCGCTTACCGGACAATGTCTCGGGGCGCAGGACGCCCATGAGCACCAGCAGCACAATCGCCACCGGGACCTCGAAGGCCAGGCCGAATGCGAAAAACAGCGTCAAAACGAAGCTCAGGTAGTGATTGATGTCGGTCATGACGCGCACGCCCGTGGGGGCGGAGCGCGCGAAGAATCCGAAGGCCAGGGGAAAGATCAGGAAATAGGCAAACGCCATGCCAAGATAAAAGAGCAGGGTGCTCGACAAGAGCAAGGGCGTGATCAGACGGCGCTCGCGCTGGTAAAGCCCGGGGGCCACGAATGCCCACGCCTGGTACAGGACATAAGGCACGGCCAGGGCCACGGCGGTGGCGAGCGCAAGCTTCAACGGCGCAATAAAGGTCGCCGGGAGGTTGGTCGCGATCATGGCGCCGTTTTTCGGGAGCACTGCGGTTAAGGGGCGGGCCAGCAACCGATAGAGAGTGTTGCGGAACGGAAAGAGGCCCACGAACAACACGAGGATCGCGACCGCCGATCGCAGGATCCGGGTCCGCAA
>JAJYPQ010000291.1 GCA_021795255.1 Pseudomonadota bacterium | reverse complement strand
TCGACGAACATCGCGCCCGTCTCCTTATCCATCTCGTACTTCACCGGCGGGCCGTGCGCTGGGATCTCGACTATGACATTGACGCTTTGTGGGGCCTTGTCGCCGGGCCCTACCCGATCAAGATTCATCCGCTACGCTCCTTGACATGAAATCGTTCCGATCGACGCTGACGTCCGAGGCGCCTTTCGCTCACGGGAGAATTGCGTCTTACGGTGTACTCTTATGGCTGCGGCTTAGGCGGGTATACGATCGGCAAAATGCTCGCAAAGAACTCGCCCTTGGCGTGATCGCGCAACCGTTGCGGAACCGAGCCACGCACCTCCACGCTTAAGGCGACGAGCGAGATATCGACCATCAAAACGGCCGGCGGGTCCCAGCCAAATGGCGGCGCAGGCTTCGCTATCTCGCCGCCGGCAGCAGACTTCGGCTCCTCTGCAAGCGGTGGGTCCTCTGGCCGAGGCCGGAAATGCAAGCGAGCCGCCTCCTCAAGCTTGCGCAAAACGGCGGCCGGGTCGGTCGGCACCGCGATATCAAAGCGAAACACGATCCGCGCCCATTCGTGGGGAAGCGAACGAATGAGCCCGCCCGTAATCACGATGCCATTCGGTACGCGAAAGAGTTGGCCGTCGTCCAAGCGCAGTTCGGAATAGAAAAGGTTGATATCGCGGATGACCCCTCGGTAGCCTTGCGCGCGGAGCTTATGGGGGTAGGTCTCTGGCATCATCGGGAACTGCCAGGCGACGATCTGCACATGATCACCGAGTTCAAATGGCTTAAATAAGGCCACTGCGAGACCGCCAAAAAAATTCCCGAAAAAGGACTGTCCGGCGACCCCCAGGGTCACCGAGATCAGGGTGCCCCCTACCAGGACCCCGCTGAATGTCCCGCCCACTACAAAGATCGCAAGTAGAGCAAGGCCTGCGTACAAGAGGAGTCGAATGAGGTAGGTGCCCGTGACCGAGTCCTGCCAAGCCAGTGTCACGGCTGCCCCGGCGTGCGCTAGTGCCTCGAGCTTATGGGCCCGGTGCCGGGCCATGGCGCCCTCGATGTCGCGGATCACCCGTAAACCCGCCAGCACCACAATGAGGGTGCGCAAGACGCTGACTTCGTCCGGCGGCAACTTATAATGTTGCTTGGCATAGGCCACAGCGAACAGGAGGCCTACGGCCAAACCTACCCACAGGGCCGTGGTCCAGGGAAGGTTCCGAAGAACACGCCCCGCCTTGCGTTTGTCAAGAGGTCCGTGATTTGCCATCGGCGCATTATACACGCCTACGAGCCCATCAGGGGTCCGACTTCACCCCGCTCGGTTCGTCTCTCGTGTATAATTGACGGTTCGTAGACCTTGCAGTAGGGTGGCATGATAAGTGATGAGGGCGACCTGTGACCGAACCTACACCTCTTCCCGATTTTGAAGCCGCGCTGGCCGAGCTCGAGCGGATCGTGACCCAAATGGAGAACGGGCAACAATCCCTCGAGGACTCTCTGTCCGCCTTCCAGCGCGGGATGGAGTTGTCGCGTCTTTGTGAGGCTGGCCTCAAGGATGCTGAGCAGCGTGTGGAGCGCTTAGTAGCCGATAACGGCGTCTACCGCGTAGAACCTTTCAAGCCAAGCGAACGCGGCGAGTGAGTCCCCAACCGGAAGACGCGCTCAAGCGCTATCGGGCTCGGGTTGAGACGGTCTTGAATGAACTCCTTCCGCCCGCGCACACCCTCCCCGCCGACCTCCACGAGGCCATGCGCTACGCGACCTTAGGAGGCGGAAAGCGTTTGCGGGCCTGTTTGGTTTACGCCACGGGCGAAGCGCTGGGCGCTACGATTTCGCAGCTTGATCAGGGGGCGGCGGCGGTCGAACTCATTCATGCCTACTCCCTCGTTCATGACGATCTGCCATGCATGGACGACGACGATATGCGGCGCGGTAAACCGAGTTGTCATAAGGCGTTCGGGGAAGCAACCGCCTTGCTCGCAGGCGACGCTCTGCAGACCGAGGCCTTTGCGGTGCTGGCCGCGCCGTCCCCCGTGCCCGGAGACACACGGGTGCGGATGATAGCGGAACTGGCGCGGGCATCCGGATCACAAGGAATGGCCGGAGGCCAGGCCTTGGACTTGAAAGCCGGACTGCAGGCGACCGTGGAGATCCTCGAGGAACGGCATACGCGCAAGACCGGGGCCCTCATACATGCGGCCGTGCGATTGGGCGCGCTTGCGGCGCAATCCGAGGTACCCCCGGGACTTGATGCCTACGGCCTCACGCTCGGCCTCGCATTTCAGATTGCCGACGACCTTCTCGACGTCGAAGGTGAAGCCATCACGGTTGGGAAGACCGTGGGCGCGGATGCCGCGGCCGGCAAGGCGACCTTTGCCTCGGTCTTGGGTGTGCCCGCGGCCCGACGCAAGGCCCGGGGCCTCTATGAGGATGCCCTCGTCAGCCTCCGCTTTTTGGGGGATAATAGCGAAACACTCGCGACCATCGCATACCACGCCGTCGAGCGGAATCATTGAGCATGGGAAAAATCGGTCAATCCCTCCTGGAATCAGTCAACCTCCCCGAGGACCTTAGGCAATTGCCTGAGGACCGTTTGCCGGAACTTGCCCAAGAACTGCGCGAATACCTCATTCATACAGTGAGTCGTACCGGGGGACACTTGGCGGCCGGGCTCGGCACGGTCGAACTCACAATCGCCCTCCACTACGTATTCGACACCCCCGAGGACCGGCTCGTTTGGGATGTCGGCCATCAGACTTACCCCCACAAGATCCTCACCGGACGGCGCGACCTGATGCCGACTCTGCGCAAGCAAGGGGGTCTCTCCGGCTTCCCGCGGCGCGCCGAAAGTCCCTACGATACCTTCGGCGTGGGCCACTCCAGCACCTCGATTAGCGCGGCCTTGGGCATGGCCATCGCAGCCGCCCAAACCAAATCGAACCGCCAAGTGGTGGCAGTTATAGGCGATGGGGCACTCACGGCCGGAATCGCGTTTGAAGCCTTGAATAACGCCGGCGACATGGACGCGAACCTCCTTGTCGTCTTAAACGATAACGATATGTCGATCTCGCCCAACGTCGGGGCCTTGTCGAACTACCTCGCCCGCATCCTCTCGGGGCGCGCCTACACCAGTGTACGCAGTGGAAGCAAAACGGTCCTGAGCACCGTGCGCCCGGTCTTTCAGTTCGCAAAACGCATCGAGGAACACATGAAGGGCATCATCATGCCCGGAACCTTGTTTGAAGAGCTGGGATTTAATTATATCGGCCCGATAGATGGCCATGACCTCACAAGCCTCATCCCGACCTTACGCAATATGCGCGACCTTTCAGGGCCGCGCTTCCTCCATGTCGTGACCCGCAAAGGTAAAGGCTACACTCCGGCCGAGGGCGACCCCTGCGTCTATCACGGGGTCACGCCGTTTGATCCAAGAACCGGCAAGATGGAGACCAAGGCCAGTGGCAAGACCTACACCCAGATATTTGGCGAGTGGCTGTGCGATATGGCAGCGGAGGATCCGAAGCTCATGGGGATCACGCCTGCCATGCGCGAGGGCTCGGGTCTCGTTGAGTTCTCCGAACGGTTTCCGGACCGCTATTTCGACGTCGGCATCGCCGAGCAACATGCCTTGACCTTTGCCGCAGGTCTCGCCTGCGAAGGTTTTAAGCCGGTCGTAGCCATCTACTCGACCTTTCTCCAACGCGGTTACGATCAAGTCATTCACGACATCAGCCTCCAAAATCTGCCAGTGATGCTGGCCGTTGACCGAGGCGGTCTCGTGGGAGCCGACGGGCCTACCCATGCCGGCAGCTTTGACCTAAGCTTCATGCGTTGCCTCCCGCATTTCGTGATTATGGCGCCGAGCGACGAAAACGAGTGTCGACAAATGCTCTACACCGCCTACCGCCACGAGGGCCCGGCCATGGTCCGCTACCCGCGGGGAAGCGGGGCCGGAGTCGCGGTCGAGCGCACTATGACCGCGCTCCCCATCGGCCGGGCCGAGATACGCAGACAGGGGGCGCGCATTGCCTTACTGGCCTTTGGTTCCCTGCTTGGCGCAGCCCTCGCAGCGGCGGAGTCGCTCAATGCAACGGTCGTCAATATGCGCTTCGTCAAGCCCTTGGACGAGGCCCTTCTCGTCAAACTGGCCCGCTCCCATGAGCTGTTCGTAACCGTCGAGGAAAACGCCATAGCTGGAGGCGCGGGCAGCGGGGTCGGCGAGCTCGTAGGACAACTTCAGCTCCCAGTTCGGGTGCTAAACCTTGGTCTTCCCGACACCTATATCGAGCACGGCGTGCCCGCCCAAATGCTGGCGGCCTGCGGTTTGGACGCCGCCGGCATCGCGCGCCAGGTGATCGACGCCATGCCAGGACTTGCCCGGGCGTCCGAATCCGCCTAAAATTGACCAAATTACTCAGGATTAAGGCTTACCTATGAACGGGACCTCCATTCGGGCTGGAACCGACTGCATTGCCGATGTGCAAAACAGCCCGGATTCGCGCCACATCGCCATTGACAAGGTCGGAATCAAGGACATCCGCCACCCCGTGCGCGTCAAAGACCGAAGCCAGGGCGAACAACACACCGTTGCCCTCTTTAATATGTATGTGGAACTCCCCCACAACTTCAAGGGGACCCACATGTCGCGGTTTGTCGAGATCCTGAACCAATACGAGACCGAGATCTCGGTCGAGTCGTTCCAAGACATGTTGGCCAGCATGGCAAAGCGTCTCGAGTCCGATGTCGGACACATCGACATGTCCTTCCCGTATTTTGTCATGAAAACCGCTCCGGTCTCGGGCGTACGCAGCCTCATGGATTACCAAGTGAGTTTTTTGGGGGAGATTCGCGGCGGGCAGAGCCGCACCACGACCCGGGTCGTGGTGCCGGTCACGAGCCTGTGCCCTTGCTCCAAGGAGATATCCGAGCGCGGCGCGCACAACCAGCGCTCGCATGTGACGGTGAGCGTGCGGACGAACCAGTTCGTATGGGTCGAAGACCTGATCGACCTAGTCGAAAAGCAGGCAAGCTGTGAACTCTACGGGCTCTTGAAGCGACCCGACGAAAAATATGTGACCGAGCGCGCCTACGACAATCCGCGTTTTGTCGAAGATATGGTACGCGAGGTGGCGGGCCTCTTGAACGAAGATGAACGCGTCGACGCCTACACTGTGGAGTCGGAGAACTTCGAATCGATCCACAATCACTCGGCCTACGCCCTCATTACCAAAGACAAAATCTCGTCCTAAAAACGAACTCCTTGCACCCCACCGCCCTAACCTGTTAGCCTGCTAATAGTTAGGCTAGAAAGGAGCGGACCATGGGGCTTCCTCAGGAGTCATTCGCTGGCGTTTTACATGAAACGGCCCGGTTATGGCGCACCGAACTCGACCGGCGCCTACGACCCCTGGGTCTCAGCCAGGCGAAGTGGCGTGCGCTTGTCCACATTTCCTGTAGCGACGACTGCACGCAGGCGGAGTTGGCCGCTCGTCTCGGGGTAGAAGCCCCGACCGTAGTAGGCCTTCTCGATCGTCTGGCCGCCGACAATCTCATAGAGCGCCGCGAATCGGCGCACGACCGGCGCAGCAAGACCGTCCATCTATGCAAGAATGGGCAGGCGCTCATGAAACCCATAACCGAAATGGCCGAGAAGCTGAGCCAGGAGCTCTTGAGCGACCTGTCGCCAGAGGAAATCGCCTGCAGTACGA
>JAJYPQ010000014.1 GCA_021795255.1 Pseudomonadota bacterium | reverse complement strand
GCCCGGAGGCCGAGGTGGTCCATGATGGGGCCTCATGCGATGGGGCCTCGGGTGCGCAGGCATCCTGCCATCCCCATGTTGCTCCCGTTAGCGGAGATGCGTTCCTACAGCCTACAGCTGAATGACCATCAGGTCAGCACGCTTGCGGTGTGGCGGAATCGACACATGCGCCTGGCGGTTCCCTTGATAAGGCGTTTGCGCGCCGATCGATCAGCGCTCCGAGCAGGTCTTATGGAGGGCGCGCATGAGGGCGTGTTAAGGAACATTATGCGGCGCCTGAATAGTGATCGTGCGCGCATGTTGCGGCTCAAGGTCGCGCAAGTCCGCATGGTTCATAAGACGCTTTCTTCGGATCAGTGGCAGAAGTTGTTGGCTATGTATCGGCGTATGCATGCCTGGGGAATGCGCGGTATGTCTCGCTAACATCGGCCCATGGTTAAGGTCCGGGCCCACGGCCGCTAGCGAGGCCGGCGTCGACAAAAGGGGCCCGAGACCCTCTTTGCGTGCCCCTCTCGCGGCCGTGAATAGGTTTCATCGATCGTGACGTCCCGGGTGATGCCCCCAATCGGCGTTCATGACCCTGTTGTCTCGCAGGGCTCCGCTCTTCGCATGAGGCGCTGTGAGAGGGCTTTGCGCTCCGCGGGGTAGGACCGAAGGATCTTCCTCCCCCGTAAGGGTCTTCCCCCACCGTACCCGGCTGTGTATAGTTAGTTATGTATACTAACTAATTGGGGTCCGAGGGATCGTGGTGATGAATCGGAAAGTGGGGGTGATCGGCCTGTGGCTCGTCGGCCTTGTGACGGCCCAGGCTTCGCTTGTGGTGGCGACAGGTCTCGGTATTGCCAACGAGCCCGGACCTAAGTTTCAAGTAGCCGGTATGGCTTATTATGCGGGATCGCAGTGGGAGACCGGGTATTTGAACGAGGGGGTCAATCATGGGACCGACGGGGTTTTTATCCAATATCGATTGGTTCGCCCTGTCACAAAAAGGCTTCATGTGGCGGCAGCCGTTGGGCCTGAGGTGCTCAACACGACCTATGACATCCGCCCGGGTGTGACAACGAACGGCTACCACGCCTCCCTGCTCGTGTCTCTCGCCACCTCCTATAGGATAAGCAGGGAGTGGCGTCTGGGGCTGCGATGGAACCATATTACCTTTCAGCGCTCGGCACGATTCGGTTACCGAGATGCGGATATGGTGCTCCTGACGCTGGGATACGGACGCTGATGTTGACCTCGAAGAAGACCGGCCCGAGCGTTATCGCGCTTGAACACGGCTGTCGTTCCCTATTCCTTGCAGGGGGCGGATTTCGCCTTTTTTCACGTCCCCCTTGTTATTCCCAGGTGGCTTGCGAAGTGGCGCCTTGGGCGGACAGGAATCCGCGGGTTTGCGCCATGGCCCGCTATCTCAATAATGTGTTCTGAGACGGCAAAGGGCATTCCCTGGGCGGTCGCTTACTTTTTTGCTACGAGACCAGGATGATCATAGGCCGCGTGCGGCCATACGGCGACTTAGCCCCCGGTCTTCTTGCTGCCAAGGTGCGGCTTGTACACGGCAGATTTCGGCCCAAAAAAACCCCGGTCCAAGACCGGGGCAGGGGGACATCTCCGTAGTTCTTATGATGCCGACTGATAGGCTCCGAGATCGTAAGAGCCGCCTGTGGGACGTGCGACCCCGTTTATGTCATGAGTGACCGAGGGCAGAACCACGCCGGCATTGATAGCTGGGCTTGTGGCACTCAAGGACAAAAGCGTGTTCCCGGTTATGCTCGGCATCACAGCGCCCACTGGAGTGACATTTACGTAGCCGGGATTCGCGATCACGCTATTCAACTCAAGGCCCGTAGTCTGCTGCCACGTATTAAACGGCATATTGTAGATGTTCTTATCGTCCCACTCGAAGGTGACGCCAGCCGGGTCATAGTACATATTGTGATTGATGTGCAAGGTCTTATAATCCGTCATCGCGTGAGGAGCGATCACAACCATCGGTAGGGCTGAGGAATCCTCGATGATATTGTTGCGGATATAGACATTGGTTCCCGCTTGGTGCAGCGCCGATTCATTGGAGATGAAAATCGCCCCATGATGCGCTATGGCGGCGTTGTAGCAGGAATTGTTGTAGATCTCGGCGTCGTACGACGATGATTCCGACAAGCACGCGCTTTGATCGTTGGTGATGACGTTGTTCTTGATGATGCTGTTATAGGACTCATAGGTCTTGCCGGGCTGCAGGAACTGGACGCCAGTCGATTGACCCAACATGATCCCACGGCTGCCGATGTTGTTCAGCGTGTTGTCTTCGAACGTGATGTCAGTGGCGTTGCCTTTGCAGTATAGACCGATATCCGAGATGTTGTAGACGTTATTGTGGGCCACAAGCACGTTCACGGCGCCCACCATGTCGACCGCCTTCGAAACGTATGCTTGGGAAGAGGCGTGGTTATTGTCGTGAATCTGGTTTCCCCATATCACGATATTATGGGCGGTACTCACTAGCTTAACGAGCGAGTAATCGGAGTAGTAGATGTTGTTGTCGACGATTTTGACGTCGGGCGTATCGATCTGAATACCGTACTGTAAGGCGCTTCGAATCGTGAAGCCCTTTACCATCCAGTAGCTGGGCGCGTTCGTGGCATTGGTAAAAAAGAGGTCGTTCATGGCCGACCCGCCGTCTATGACGACCGCTTGGTTCTGATAGGGCTCCATGGTGATCCAGGCGTTGGCTGTTCCCGGCTTACTAAATGTTATGCCGCCCGCGTAGGTGCCGGTCATGACTTCAATAGTGCTGCCGGGGGTCGCTGTGTCTGCCGCATACTGTATGGTCTGGAAAGGAGTTTGGGGACTTAAGCCGTTATTGCTGTTCGACCCCGTGGTCGCCACATAATAAGTGGGCCCGGTGCCGGCGCCTGGAACGACGAGCGCCTGACTTGTGGAGATCGTGCTCCCCGTGATGGGTGTGGCGCTGCTTAAGGTCCCGCCTCCGGGGCCTGTTGATGGCCCCCCGGCACCGCCCCCGACACAAGCAGATAAGGAAGCGGCAATGGCGATAGGTAGCAACAGTTTCTTGAACGAGAGAGGCAAGTTTCCTGGTGTCTTCACGATCTAGTTCTCCTTCGAGTCGCTTTCCTGTCGGGTAAGAGTGCCTACTTACAACAGGGTGGCGACGCACATTTTTAGGGTGTTACATCGATTCGGGCGTTATGGTGGAGGAGTAGGCAAGGGGCGGGTAATCGTTTCTGATAGAAACCGAACGGCCGCAGATGGATGGAACGAGGTGGTGGAACTAGGGGGATAAACGGTGGCCTTACATCGGGACTGGGCTGCCTCGTCCGAGCTCCTCGAGAACATTGACTTTAGGGGGGCGGCTTCACACGCCATAATGGCCCGGCGGGCTGTCGGGACGGGGCACACCGAGGGACGTGTATCATGTTAAAGTACAGGCTCAGCGTTCGTAGCGGATGTGGTGGGCATAGGCGTGAGCGCTATGTGATGACCGTAGCCACAGTTTGTGGGGTGTGTGTTTATGATCTGCTTAAGGCATGGTGCGATGGACGTACGCTTTCTGCGCTGTGCCCGAGTTCCGTGCACTCGTGGTCAGAGAGGCGATAGGGGACCGTTGTTGTGTCCCGCATTCCAATGTTTGTGACGCAGAGGCATCAGGCGCGCAAGCCCATATAGAAGCAGAAATAGATGTGACAACAGCGGATACCATGCCACCCATCCTCAAGATCTCAAATCTCTCTAAGGTCTATGCCTCGGGTTTCCAGGCGCTGAAGGGCGTCAGTCTGGATATCCATAAAGGCGAGATCTTTGCTTTGCTCGGCCCAAATGGCGCTGGCAAGACGACTCTCATCAGCATTGTCTGTGGCATTGCCAATGCCAGCACGGGAACCGTTACGGTGGATGGGCATGATATCCGGCGCGATTACCGCGCCTCTCGTTCTCTGATTGGTCTTGTTCCGCAGGAGTTGACGACCGATGCGTTCGCATCGGTTTGGGCGACCGTCTCCTTTAGCCGAGGCTTGTTTGGTCAAAGCCCCAACCCGGCCCATATCGAGAAGGTTCTCAAAGACCTTTCCTTATGGGATAAAAGGCAGAATAAAGTGATAACGCTGTCGGGGGGCATGAAACGCCGCCTTCTCATTGCGAAGGCGCTGTCGCATGAACCGCGCATCCTGTTCCTTGATGAGCCGACAGCCGGTGTTGACGTCGATCTCAGGCGCGACATGTGGCAGCTCGTGCGCGACCTTCGCGACTCCGGTGTCACGGTGATACTGACCACCCACTACATCAACGAAGCCGAAGAAATGGCCGATCGCATCGGGGTCATGAGAAATGGCGAGCTCATTCTTGTGAAAGACAAAGTGGAACTTATGCGAGATTTGGGCAAGAAGCAGCTCTCTCTGCAGTTACAGACTCCGCTCCGCCAGATTCCCCGAGAGCTGTCCGTTTATCCCCTAGAGCTGTCCTACGATGGCAGTGAGTTGACATACACGTACGACACGCAGGATGAGCGCATGAGCATTGTGGCCTTTATCAAGCGCCTGGGCGATCTGGGAATCGAGGTCCGGGATTTGCGCACCAGGCAGAGCTCTTTGGAGGAGATCTTCGTGAGCCTGGTGAAGGAAAAGCCATGAATCTTTATGCTATGCGCGCCATTTATGCCTTCGAGATGGCCCGTACCGGGCGCACCCTGATGCAGAGTATCATTGCTCCGGTCATCTCCACAGCGCTTTATTTCATCGTATTCGGCTCCGCGATTGGCTCGCGCATGCCAACCGTTGGAGGGGTAAGTTACGGGGCCTTTATCGTGCCTGGACTCATTATGTTATCGCTTCTGACCCAGAGCATTTCGAACGCGTCTTTTGCGATCTACTTTCCCAAATTTACGGGCACGATCTACGAGCTTTTGTCGGCACCGGTATCGACTATGGAGATAGTCGTCAGTTACGTGGGTGCTGCCGCTACCAAGTCGATCATTTTGGGGTTGATCATCCTGGCCACTGCGACGTTTTTCGTGCCACTGCGTGTGGAGCACCCGGTCTGGATGCTGGCGTTTTTGTTTCTGACGGCAATCACGTTTAGCCTCGTTGGCTTTATTATTGGTATTTGGGCGAACGGCTTTGAGAAGCTGCAAGTGGTACCGCTTGTGATTGTGACACCGCTCACTTTCCTTGGCGGCAGCTTTTACTCCATTGGTATGTTGCCCCCGTTCTGGCGCACGGTGGCTTTGTTCAATCCGGTGGTATATCTCATCAGTGGTTTCCGCTGGAGCTTCTATGGAGTGGCCGATGTGGGTGTCGCTATGAGCTTGGGGATGACTCTCGCATTTTTCCTGGTCTCCGTAGCTATCGTGGGCTGGATCTTTAAGACGGGCTATCGGCTGAAGACGTAATCCGTCACCCAAGGGATCGGGTATGGAGGAACGCCCCGTGAAATGATGGGTGCGGTCTTATTTGCCATGCCATTATCACCTTGGAATAAACTCCGCTCCCTGGACGCTCGCTGCCGTGGGCATCTGCCCTTACAGTGGCGTGACAAGGAGCAGAAACCGGTGAGCAAGACCCCTCGTAATTACGCCCGCAAGCCACGGCCTGGTCCTTAAGTCTCTGGGCATATCGCGCCATCGTCCTCGCACCGTGCCCCTCAGCTTGTAGTTTTATCGAGCTGACAACGACTGTGACACCGGGGGCCTCAACCAAAAGAGACCGTTTGTGGTCTCGGCCGTTTTTCGATAAACTTAGTCCAGTAAACTAGATTCAGTGGAGGCGACGATGCGGACCTATAACATTCACGAGGCCAAGACTCAGCTATCCAAATTGGTCGATCAGGCCGCCAGCGGGGAGTCGTTCGTAATCGCCAAGGCCGGTAAGCCCATGGTCAAAGTGATCGCGCTTGATGCTCCGGAGTCGTCGCAGAGGCAGCGTTTCGGTTTCGCGGCGGGTCAGGTTCACGTGCCAGATGACTTCAATATAATGGGCCAGGCCGACATTGAAAAACTGTTTGGGGGCCATGAGTGAAACTGCTTATCGACACACATTTGTTGATTTGGGCAGCAGACAACGGTGCGCGTTTACCGCCAAAGGCGCGCATTTTAATGGCCGATCCTGAAAACGCGTTATTTTTCAGTGTGGCAAGCCTGTGGGAGATTGCCATAAAGAATGGGTTCAACCGTGCCGATTTTCACGTCGATGCGCGCTTGTTCCGTCGTGGCCTCATTGATAATGGATACCACGAGCTGGCGATACTGGGCACGCATATTATGGCTATCGATGTGTTACCGCCCATCCACAAAGACCCTTTTGACCGACTGTTAATCGCCCAGGCCATAGTAGAAGATACTATCCTGCTCACCAATGACCCCTTAGTAGCCCAGTATCACGATTTGGTACGACTGGCCTAGGACAAGAGGGCCCGTGCGGTGCGAAAGCGGCGTAATCCGGTGTCGAACGAAGACCGACAGGCTACGTTTCCGCGCCTGGGGTCGAGCGGTGGAGAAGGTTTGCTTATTGTAACATCATAATGATGTCATTCTGGTGAATTCAGAGAGAGGAGGTCGCTCATGGCAAATTTGACGATACGCGACATTCCTGAGCCCCTGCATGGGTGGCTCAAGCGGCAGGCCGAACGGCACCGCCGCTCCGTCAATAAGGAGGTTATAGAGCTTCTGGAACATGTGCAGCGGGCCACACCGAAACCGCCCCGCGAAAGTCCCGAGGCCCGTATGGCGGCCATCATGGCCATCAGTCGGCGCAGTAGCGCATTACCGGTTCGCGACACGCGCCCCGAGGACGATATCCTGGGCTACGACAACCAGGGTCTTCCGGAGTCTCCGTGGTCGTCGACTCGTCCGCGCTGATAGCTATCCTCCTCGGAGAGCCCGAGGCGGAAGCGCTCGCGGGCGTGCTCGCGCGCAGCACCGACACCGCCATGACTGCGGCGACTTGGTTGGAGACGGCTCTGGTCATAACGAGTCGAATAGGTGCCCGAGGAAAGGGTGTGCTCGCGGAGTTAAAGGAACGCGCGGCTATCCAAGTGGTCGCCGTAGACTGAGAGATGGCGCGATGGGCGTGCAATGAGTGGCTGCGCTTTGGCCGTGGCCGGCATCCCGCCGGACTTAATTTCGGAGACAGAACTGAAAACTGGAAATATGCTTCTGGCACAGGACATTGTCGGCGAAATCCAGCAACTCGAGCCGGCGCTGGAAGCAGTCTTCCTAGCGTTAAACAGGATTCACAGTGGTGGTTCGGGCAAGCACCTCCCCTCATTCAAGGCTGAGGAGCTGTCCCGGGTATTACTTCGGCGCGCGACGGCTCCGAGGAAGCTCCCGCTCATCCATCGTTACCGTAAGCGCCAGATCGGTGGCACCCAGAATCTCCCAATGTTGCATCGCCATGGCGCTGTGCCAATAATCGACCACATACGTGGGATTAATGCTGTTTTCTTTCAGCCAGGCCGCGACTAGCTCATCGTGCGCATCGACAAAGGCGGCGACCATGAGAGGGGTATGGCGCCATACGCGCTTTGGACTCTGCTTTCGGTACCCATACAACACTCCTTGGGTGGAAAGAAAGACGCCTCTTACCGTACTTTTGTGGGACGTCTATGATGCTGGCGAACAGCGTTTCGAAACAGTAGTCGTTTGCGCGGCCCTGAGGCTGGGGATGCCAGCGGTATCAATGCTCGCGACACCAGGCAGGCGGAGCGGATTTTGCGGGAACGGGAAAAGTGGCGCATGGACGAGCCGAAGATACCAAAATGTGGTGCATCGCGGGGCCTACGCGTATAATGCCACTGCTTTCCTGCGGACCGCAGTCTCGGTACCGCCCTGGAACCACGCGGAGGATCGGCGATGTTCAGCGAACGCAAGGTCGCGCAGATGGCGGCGTTTTTTCTCGATAAGCGAGGCGGCTGCATGTCCCACCTTAAGCTTATGAAGCTCCTCTATCTCGCCGACCGCGAATCTTTGGCGCAGTTTGGCGCGCCCATCTCAGGGGATTCGCCGGTCGCCATGCCGCACGGACCGGTGCTATCCATGACCTTGGATCTCATGGACGGCAATGTGCGGCCATCGCAGGATGGATGGGACGCCTGGGTCACGGCCAAGGAGAATTATGAAGTCTCGCTCGCGCGGTCTCTCTTATCACGCGACGAGTTGGATGAGCTCAGCGATAACGACATCGATACATTGAGTGTCGTATGGGATCGCTTCGGGCAAATGGACCGCTGGGCTATCCGCGACTACACGCATGATCATTGTCCCGAGTGGAAAGACCCTCAAGGATCCTCGGCGCCCATTGGGTATGACGAGATTTTCCGTGCGCTCGGGCGATCGGCGGAGCAGAGCGCGGAATTAGCGAAGTGTATCGAGACACAGAAGGCGCTAGACCGTCAGTTCGTCGCCCTGAACGCGTGATCATGCTGTTTATTCCAACCCGGCGAGCGACGGTACTGATTCCATCCGGACCTGACGCCGACAAGGAACGAAAACACCTCTTTATATTGCTCACCGACCCCGTTCCCAACGTGGATACGAAGACCAGTGAGGTTTTATCGGTCAGCGTATCCTCCATAAAAGAAGGCTACCCATTTGATCCGGCTTGCCGCCTCTATGCCGGCGACCACCCGTTTCTGCGGCATGAGAGTTTTGTCCATTATCGGTATGCGCGCATTGATGTCGTATCGGCTTTTCTGGCAGGCGTGAAGATTGGCGCCTTCATCCCGCAAGGGCCGCTTAAGGAGCCAATTTTCGCCCAGGTTTGCCAAGGACTCCTGGCATCCCGAAACACCTCTCCACGAATCCGGCAGTTCTACGATAAGGCAACCGCGCCCAACTCAAAACCGCCAAAGTACTCGTGACGGAGTAGCACCACAGCAACCGCATCGTTAAAGACGCTGAAGTGGAGGTCGGATCGGGGAATATCTTCATCTTTAAACCATAATCCTTCAGTAACTAAAGACTTATGTTTAAAATAACACTGAGGAATTTTCTAGTTTGTTGATTTTTGGTGCCCCGGGCCGGAGTTGAACCGGCGACCTGTCGCTTAGGAGGCGACCGCTCTATCCACTGAGCTACCGGGGCGGTGGGTTTAGTATACCCGAAGCCCCGGGGGCACCAAAGGCTAGACGCTTTAGGGTACTTGGGCGGCTACGGCGGCGTTAAGGGAGGCCTTCTTTGCCCGTTCGCGGCCTCACGGCTTTAGCGGACCAGGCTTACTGCGCGAGTTGAGGGCCGTGGGTCAGGTACGGGTTGGTGTTTTAGACTGGGCGCGACGGCCATTAGCCGCGCGACATTGCGTGCCCATCCTGCGTTCCGTAAGATGGGACCAACGGCTTAATGAAAGGCTAACTGCTGCTCTGATAGCGAGAACGACGGCCTTCTCCATCCAGGGTCGTGCGACGGAAATGCGGGAAAGCGGGGCAGACATCTGAAGTTATGCAAGAACGCCATGGTAGCTTAGCCTGGTTTAGATCAACCGAGGAGAGGTTGAGCCAGGTGTATCCATGCGATCCCCGCCCGGCCCGTGCTCCTCTAGGACAAGTATTGCCGTGGAACTAACGCTTACCAGGCCTGATGATTGGCATGTACACCTACGGGATGGGGCCGTCCTGTCCGCGGTTCTGGCAGATACGGCTACACGTTTCGCGCGCGCGATCATTATGCCCAACCTGAGCCCTCCCGTTCGGACGGTGGACGAGGCTGAGGCCTATCGCCAACGCATTGTGGCCGCATGTCCTTCAGGTTCTTCTTTTGAGCCTCTTATGACGCTTTATTTGACGGATAACACATCGGTAGCCGAGATCGAGCGGGCTCGGGCTAGCGAATTTGTGCATGCGGTGAAGTATTACCCCGCCGGGGCGACCACCCATTCGGAGTCTGGAGTGACAGACATCCATCGCTGCGACGAGGTCTTCGCGGCCATGGCCGAACTGGGCCTGCCATTGCTTGTTCATGGCGAAGTGACGGACAGCGCAGTCGATGTCTTCGATCGTGAGGCCGTTTTTATCGACCGCTATCTCCAACATATCGTGGCCCGCTTTCCCCGGCTTAAGGTGGTATTGGAGCACGTGACCACGCGCGAAGGGGTGGACTTCGTCGCGAGCGCCTCGGCTACCGTGGCAGCGACCATAACGGCTCACCATTTACTTCTCAATCGGAACGCGATGTTTCGTGGAGGCTTGCGCCCCCACGCCTATTGTTTGCCGATACTGAAGGCAGAGCGGCATCGGGAAGCCCTAGTGGCGGCCGCGATCTCGGGAAATCCCCGATTTTTTCTGGGTACCGATAGTGCCCCCCATGCGCGCCGCGCGAAAGAGAGCGCGTGTGGCTGCGCGGGGATTTATACCGCGCACGCGGCGCTGGAGTTGTACGCCGAGGTATTTGCGGCAGCTGGCGCTTTGGAGAAATTGGAGGCCTTTGCGAGCTTTTATGGTGCCGATTTCTATGGGCTCTCCCGTAACTGGGATTCGGTGACGCTGGTCGAGGAGCCCTGGACTGTTCCCGATGAGATACCGCTCCCAGGTGATGGCCTCCGCGATAGTCTGGTTCCCTTCCGTGCCGGCGAGGTGCTGCGCTTTCGCCTTAAGGCTACGCTCGCTCGTGCGGCCAAGAACTAGGGAGACTGGGCGGTGACGATGCAAGGTGTGCTAGTCACAGGAACCGATACCGGGGTCGGGAAGACCCTCATCAGTACCGCCCTGGTCTTAGGGTATGGACAGCGGGGGGAGCGCGTCGCGGGCTTAAAGCCGATCGTGTCCGGTTCCGCAGGGGGAGTCTGGGAGGATGTCGAATCTCTGCGTCTTGCCAGTAGTCCGCAACGAGCAGTCGCGGAGTGTATGCTTTATGGCTTTCGCGCCGCGATTGCCCCCCATTGGGCCGCTCGCGAAGAAGGTCGGACGATCGACGTCGAGGCCGTAGCCAGCTTTGTGCACGAACAAGCAAAGTCTGTAGATCGTATCGTGGTAGAGGGCGCAGGGGGCTTTTTGGTGCCCTTGAATGCACGTACCGGGTTTGCGGATCTCGCCCAGACCTTGCGATTGCCGGTGTTGCTTGTAGTGGGGTTGCGCTTGGGGGCCATCAACCATGCGCGCTTGACGTGCGAGGCAATTGCAGCGCGCGGCCTCGTGCTGCAAGGGTGGATCGGAAGTGCTGTGGGCCCCGAAGTCGCGGCCGGGACTATTGAGGGACTAAACGAATATCTGCCTGTATCCTGCCTTGGCATCGTCCCCTACCACGCGCCCGTTGATCCGGCGTTTGCACTCCAACATCTCAGTCTTCCGTAAGGAATCTCGAAAGCGCGAGGTTACGCGGTGTCTGGGGTCTTGAGCCGAGGGTCTCACCCTAGATATCCTCGTGGCGATTGGTGGAGCTTGGATCCGATGGCTTATCTTTGTTCGGAATAGGCGTCGATTCCTCAGCCTGAATCCGTGCGCACAAAAGGGTTTCGACCCTCTGCCGAGTTTTCTCGTAGGCAGTCGAATGGGGATCCGTACTGGCTAATCCGTGCAGCTCTTGATGGGCCTCACCCAGAACCGTGGTCTCGAGGTTTTTTACGGAAAGATAATGAGATAAGGCGTAAGGCACTGCGATGACCGATTTGAGCAGGACTGGGCGGTCTTTAGTAAGACTAATCAAGGCATTATAGAGAACCATGGCGGCGTAGGCGCCAAGCGCGGTTTGCGGTCTGTGAATGTCGACCGTGAAAGAGAAATGCTGTTTCCAAGGGCGCAAGGCGCTCGCTCGCATGGGGCGCCCAATTGCATAGCCTTGGCCGGCATCGGCTCCCAGGATAGCAGCCGCTTCGATCAATCCGAGACTCTCAAGGCCCTCGACTACGACGTGGATGCCGAGGTCATGCAGGAGGTGGGTCAGGTGGTGAATAAACTGCAAGGCCTTATGTGGCGCTTGCGCCGCACTACTCACGAGGCCTTGATCGATTTTGACGTCATCGACCGCAAGTTTCTCCATGCGTAAAAGCGAGCTATAGCCGGATCCAAGATCATCCTGGGCAAGACGCACACCCAAGGCTCGCCATTTCGCGAGCATGGCGGTCGGGTTTTGCTTCGGATCGATCTCATCAGTTTCCAAAAGCTCCAAAGTCAGGCGTTTCGTGTCGGTCGGGATGTCCTTTAGGATCATACTGGCTATCTCCAAGTATGCGGGATCGGAGAGCGCTTGAGCGGGGAGGTTGACGGCAACGGACGTCCTAAGCCCTCGTGATTCCCATTGGTGCAAGTCCGTTAAGGCCTGCCTAAGACCGAAAGTGAATAATTGGCGCAGTTCCTGCGCTCCGAATGCCGGTAGGAAATCGCCCGGTGTCACATAACTCCCATCGCTATTGACAAGGCGGGCAAGCGCCTCGACTTTCTGAAGTTCTCCGGTGCTAAGGCTGATTACAGGTTGGTAGAGCATGACAAGATCGCTGCGGTTCAGGTGCTCGCGGTAGTGGGCGCGCAGGGTATGTGGGAGAACGCGGGTGTTAGGGCTAAGGCGGGTATAGGCAAAGCGTAATACCCAACAAAGACGATCAATGATACTCAGACGATCGATCGTCCTAAAGTAGCCAGGAAGACTATGGTAGAGCGCAAGAATGGCTTGAGTGCGCCCCTCTGCGTCGACGATCGGGATGTGGGCATGTGAGGCGTAGCCCAACTTCTGTGCAAAGTCGTGCCAGGGTCTAAGAGACGGGTCAGTAAGGATGGAAAGGGAGGTCTGAACTTGTCCCGATCGCCAAGCGCGTCCCGAGGGACCGTCGCCGTGGGGCGTGCCTTGGTGGATTGTAGGAACCAACTGCCACTGGCTTAGTAGTGAGGCATGCGTCTCAAATGTCTTGCCGACCACCATCTCGTATTGAAAAGTGGTGTTTTCGTCGGGCCTCGCCAGTGTCCCGACCATCATACCCTCAAGGCTTATCATAGTTTCGAGTATTGACCGTACCAGATCGTTAAGGGACATGGATTGTTCGAGGAGGTGCATAATGGCGGCTACAACGCGCTGCTGTTGGTGTAAGACCTGCTGTTGGCCCCGGATTTGATGACTGAGATCGGTCATAAGTCGGGTTGTCAGAAGTTCTTGTAAAGCTTGCCGTTGTTCCTGCGGTTGCGGCCACTGTTCAAGGGCGCGTACGAGTGCCTTTAACGATTGGCCACAGGCCGTGACAAGACTCGAGCTGTTGATTCCGACTAGAGCATATACATGGCCAGCACGAGTGGCGGTCCGCTCGTGCACGCGAGCGCTGAGACGAGGGTCGATGAGGCGTTTGAGGAGCGTCTGCGGCTGTAGTTCTTCGAGAAGTTCTGTTTGCAGTGCAGTCAGGATTTCTTGGGGCGTATTGTCGGTCGCGAGGGCTGCATAGAACGAAGCTATAACATCGCCGTCAACCGCAGCAAGATGGGACTGCGCTAAAGAGAGGAGACTCGCCGCATCAAGCCCGTAAACATCGAGATCACCATTCATGGTAGGCCTCCAGCCAACTTCTCCGGCCTGTGATAGGTCTGTCCTTGAAAGCGCTATTGAGAGGCGTAGCCAGTCTATACTCTCGCGGTCCCCGTCACCCCTAACTTCTTTACGAGCGGCAGCACATCCCCCGGCCGCGCTTGCTCACGGCTCATCTCATGTAAATAGGTTTGGTTCCGCGGTTTGTCAAGGAAACGCATCGAAAGCGGGAGCCTAGGAGTGACCGTTATGAGGAAAGCCGTATTTCATTAGTAGGTTCAGCAAAGGATTTGTGAAGCCGTTTCCCGCTACGGTTGTCGAAGGTGATGGTGTGTTAATGGTAAAGCAGGAGTCGGAGGCGAAGTCTTGAATGCGCGCCGGGAGGGGAAGACCTTGAACTGATGCAAATCGTCGGTAACTTGTCCCGCGAAAAACACGGGCCCGTGCTCACGGAACCCGATCGTGCGCAGGGCCTTTGCGGTCCAGGTGTTACATGTGTGCCAGGCATCGTAGGTCTGAGGTGAGGCGAAGAAGTTGCCGTGCGCGGTTTTGGGTCCCATGCTCACGAATGTGCTCTGCGGTCCTCGCGTAAAGGATCGCGCAAGAAAGGATTGGAAGCGATGCCAATGGTGCGCTGAGATACTTATCCAGTAGAGATGCTTGGTTCGGCTGAGCGCGACGAGGTGTTGGCGTGACCACGCGGTCACGTGAACCACGCTTCGCGAGGGAAAGAGGGCACGCAAGCCCGTCAGGAGACTCGGATGCCGTTCTCTATAATACTGACGATTGCCCCAGCCGATGCCGATGAATGGGGCTTGTGGGACCATGGGGCGGAGTGAGGCGAGCGGGCCTGAAAGCTGATGCGCCGGTATAATAATTCCGGTGTGCCAGCCCTCGCGCACAATGCCAACCCCGTACGAGTGGGGGGCAAGAGAGTAGGTCTGCTGCACCTTGAGAGCGGGGCCTGGTCTTACACATCCGGCCCCGAGTAACAGCAAAAGAGCGCACGCTACGCGTCTGAGACGCGTCCAGCCGTGGCTACGATGACGGGCTTTTATGACTCCCGATGGGGAGATCTGGGGGAATTGCGATCTGGTCCCAGCGCTCGTGTTCACCCCGACGGCTCTTCCCTTTCCATAGCCTCAAGTGTCTTTCCGGCGGGCTCAAGGGGGTAGAGGTGGGTGAACCAGGCGCCTATCAATGCTACGGCGCCCATTGCGATCAGAACGGTCGTTAAACCGAGGTGAGCCTCGAGTTGTGGAAATATGACCGCGGACAGGACCGCGCCCAGGCGTGATAGGGCTGTCGCGATACCCCCTGCGCTCGCGCGCAATTCGGTCGGAAATATCTCAACCGAGAGCGCCATGGCTGTTACCCCGGGACCTATGCCGGTGCCAAACGAGTAAATGGCCGAGCCTATATACACGCCCCAAGCCACGTGGATGCTGATGCCCCAGGCAAAGAGTAAGAGGCCTACGGTCATGAGCGCAAATCCGCCGGTTTGGAGAGGAATGCGGCCCCAGCGATCGAGGCGCGGTAGGATTAGGATAATCCCGAGTGTCGAGATCAGAAGAAAAACCGCGTTGATGCCAGCCGCGACCATATTATTGTGCGCAAGCCCCTGCATGCGCAGGACGACCGGGAAGTAGAGCCCGATACCAAGGCCCACCACATCAAGACAAAACCACGGTATCACGCTAAGCGTAAGGCGCCGGCGCCAAAACGGTTTGAGTAAGGTGGGCCAACGGCGAGCGGTGCCTGTGAACCCCTTTAGGGTATCGGTGATCCGTTCTTTGGCCCATCCGGGGTGCAGGAGGCACAAGGCGTCCGCGGCCGCCTTGTGCTGTCCGCGGCGCATAAGCCAGCGCGGCGACTCGGGAATACGGCGTCGTAGCCACAGCAATACGAGAGCGGGCAGGATGGCGGCCCCAAGCATAAATCGCCACGAAGCAAGCCCGATGGGGAGCAAGGCCAGTCCCGCCAGGGTGGAAACCAAGGCCCCTGCGTACCAAGCGATATTGATCCAGGCAAAGCCCCTACCGCGTTGGCCTTCGGAACTGTATTCGGCAACCACTGTGGAGACGAGTGGATAGTCCATGCCGACCCCAAGGCCGATAATGAAACGGCTGATCCACAAGAGGGTGAGATTGGGGCTGAAAGCGCTTCCCAATGCGCCCAGGGCGTATAAGGCCACGTTAGGGAGGAGTAATGCTCGGCGTCCGAAGCGATCCACTAAAGGGCCACCCACGATCCCTCCGACGAGTGAGCCGAGAAGCGCCGACGCCATAAGGGTACCGATGGCTGCGGGATCGAGATGCCACGCTCGGCGCAAGGGTAAAAGCGCGATCGCCATGATGCTGATATCAAAGCCATCCAAAAACATCCCCAAGCTCGCAGCGCGCAGCGCTTGTCTTTGAAGACGGTCGGCCACGTTGTTTGCAGAGTCCGTCAAGAATAGAGCCTCGGTGTAGGGCGGGCGCGGTCAGGGCCCCCCGGCTTGCGGAACCCTTTGTGTCTCACCGTATCCTGAGACGCAGAATGGTCATGGTGCGGGACTTTACGGGAGGGCGGCTTGAGCATCCGCCTACTATATCGCAGTTCCGGTAAGTGGGTCATGAGGGGTGTAGGCAAGGGGGTGCTTGTGAAGAATGGGGCGCAAGGCCGTAAAGGATGGCCAGCTGGCCCCTGAGCGGTTCTAGCTGCTATGCTCACCTAACCCGATCAAAGGGCCGAGTATCGCCTCCGCTTTTGCGGGAACATGTTTTGCGGGAATTGTGCGCTTGCGGATGTAAAGCCGGTTCTCTGCGGTATGAGCCTCTATTTTTGCCCGGACATTATGACGAAAGCGAAGAAATTGATAGCCGCGATAAAGAAACAGTGGTTGGCGGAACGGACTCGCTGTCAAAGCTGTGGGATGCCTCTCATATACGATAAAAAGTATCGGACGGGAAGCATTTACTGTAGCTATTGCCACGATGGGAAGTCGTTCGTGCAGGACATCGACTTGGCGGATATGAGGAAAAAGGTGAGTGGTCTTCTGCAAAGTCGCAATGCACCCTTGCTCGTTCGTACGTACATGTATCTTCGTCTCGCGACACTTAGGCGGTGGCGGAGGCGTGAGGCATCGGAAAAGGCCGGGTAGGCGACACCCCAAAGCTTATCGGTCTCAGGGGTCGTCACGTGTTTGTATGTTCGCATAGACATACAAACATGATGTCTAGAGGCCTTCACGGGCGCTACGGTCCTGGTCACGAGAACCCCCTGGGACGATTTTGATGTAGTCCCAATACACAAGCACTTACGGTACAGCAACGCCCGTCAATAACGGAATGATATCCCGGCGCCAGATTACCTGGCCGGTCGGCACTTTCGCGGCCTAACGCCACCGCCCGTTGCGAGAAAACCCTGTGGGGAAGGCGCGAAATCTCCCGCGGGATGTCCCTTAATTTTGAGTAAAAAAATCAACAATCTTGACGGCGCTCAATTCGTAATCCCCATCTTTAATGGCGGTCAGAAGTCGAGTTAGGCCACTTGGGCCAACTTCTGCATTGGAAAGATGCCCACCAAGGTCAGGACGCGGTGATCCGGCCGCAGGCACCGAACGCGCGGGATCTCACGGTTCGGCGTTATCGGTGCAAGGGCGTCGTAAACCTGATCGAACGCACCAAGAGCTGCACGAAGTTGCAGGTCCGAGCCCAAATTGAGCATGCCTTTGGTGTCATTAGGTCGATTTTCCGCTTTACCCAGGTCCGCGACCGGCGTCATGAAAAGAATACCCATTGGCTTTTCGTCACCTGTGCGCTCGCCAACCTCTATTTCGTGCCCCGGCGGCGCCTGCGATCTTCGCGGGCGCAGTCTGTCCGGAATTCGGGCCCCGAGCCTTAAAAGACCTCCCAAACGACAAAACGAGACCTGATCAGGGCGCGCAAGAGCGCCTTCTTCTCTCAGAATTCGCCGCCGCCTCATCTTGCGGTTTTGCGTTCGTCGAAATTGGGGGTTCAGAGTTTCCGTAAGTCGGTCCGTGCCACAGAATGTTATGCGCCCACCAATAAGACTCTCTTTGCCCGAAGCACCCGGATCTTCGGAGCCGCGGCCCCGGCGTCATCCTGAGCGGTTGAGGTCGCGGCATCAGGAACGAGTTTCGCTTCGGGGTGGGGCGCGATCGTCAGTTTGCTGAGGATCAAGACCCCGCATACCGCGAAGCGGCTTGTAATGATGCGGGCTACTGCTCCCTTGACAGCCACCGTGCCCACGCGCATTTTCCCTGCGGGCAGTCGCGTCGGAAGAAGTCAGGAGCAATACGCGTGGCGATGACATTTTTCGGTTATATCGTGATGGGTGCTGTGGTCGGTCTTTTGGGAGGCATGCTCGGGATCGGCGGCGGGAGCCTGATCGTTCCGGGGCTCGTGTTTCTCTTCAGTCGGCAAGGCGTTCCTTTGGGTCTTGCCATGAAGATCGCGATCGCTACGTCTCTTGTGAGCATCCTCTTTACCTCGCTTAGGGCGATGCGCGCGCAAGCGAAGCGCCAAGCCATCGATTGGCATATCGTCTCTATGCTCGGAGTCCCTGTTTTGATAGGGAGTCTCGTGAGCGGATCTGTCGCGGCTTACTTGCCCGGCGCTATACTGAAGGTCGTTTTTGGGGTATTCCTGGGGATCGTGGGTCTCCAGCTTCTCGTTGCGTGGCGTCCTATCTCGCGTTGGCAATTGCCGGGGAGGCCAGGGCTTTTTGCGGCGGGGATGGTGATAGGGACGCTGTCGGCTATGCTGGGCATCGGGGGCGGTAGTCTGACGGTTCCTTTTCTCACAGCCTGTCGGGTCGATATGCGGCGGGCCGCCGCGATTTCGACGACCCTTGCGGTGCCTATCGCCTTTTTTGGTGCGCTCGGCTTTGTTTCCTCCGGTTGGCAGCGCAGCGGCTTGCCGCCCGAGACCTTGGGCTATCTCTATCTCCCGGCTCTTTTGGGCATAACGCCGGTCGCGGTACTGGTGGCCCCGCTTGGCGTGCATTGGGCACACCGCTTGCCTGTCGAAACATTAAGGCGCATTTTCGGAGTCCTTTTGCTTGTCGTTTCTGCGCAGATGATCCTCATGCGTTGAGGGCTGATCGCCGCCATCGGGGCACGCGGCGGCCAGGCGGCGCGTACTGAGCCTTGAGGGCTCTGTCTGCGAGAAGTCAGAAATGGGCTCTCCTTCCGCACTTGAGTTTGCTTGCTCATTCACGACTCCTCGGCCTAGACTTTTGGCGCGCGGAGAACTCTCTTATATGGTTATTGAGGGCTCTACATTATGGGGTGCTGTGATACCAGTGGTGGTACAGGTCGATTCTTTTCACGTTTTTCTGGTCGCTACATGCGACGGTACGAGCGTGCGGGGCTCGAAACAACGCAAAGGCAGTTGTGCGCAGCGCTTGAAGCGGCGGGCATAAAGGATAAAACTTTACTTGAGATCGGCTGTGGGGTCGGCTATTTGCACCAGCATCTTTTGGTTAAAGGAGCGAAATCCGCAGTGGGGGTCGATCTTTCGGTCGCGATGCTGAAGGAAGCCGAAGCTTTGGCAGCGAAGCAAGGATTGGCCGATCGCACCCATTATGAGCAAGGCGATTTCCGGGACATGGCTTCAAGGATGCAGTCGGCCGACATCACTCTTCTCGATAAGGTTATCTGTTGTTATCCGGATGCCGAAGGCTTGTTGGCCGCTACCACGTCTCGAACGAATGTTCTCTGTGCGCTCACGTTTCCTCGCGGCCATGGGGTGAACCGTTTGGCCGTGCGGCTTGCGAGCCTCTTTTTACGGGTCTTTGGAAGCAGTTACCGACCGTTCGTGCATAACCCTGAGGCCGTGGACGTGTGGATTCGAAGCGCTGGGTTTCGCAGGATTTCGGACGCCCGGACCCTGTTCTGGTTCACGCGTGTCTATCAGCGCCTATGATTGTCGTTACGCTTTAGGGTTGCTATTGTGGGCTCGGCGCGCAGCGGGTCCGTCCCCCGTCAGGTTTCTCGCCGAATTCACGAGCGCCACATGAGTAAAGGCCTGGGGGAAATTTCCTACCAAACGCTTGGCTGCCGGATCGTACTCTTCAGACAAGAGACCGACATCGTTTTGGAGACTGACAAGCCGGGCAAAAAGCTTTTCGGCCTGACTGTGGCGGCCTTGAAGCACGAGATTGTCGACAAACCAAAACGAGCATGGCAGGAACACGCCTTCACCCTGAGGTAGGCCGTCGGAGGATTGTTCCGTGCGGTAGCGCATAACAAGCCCATCGACAAGCAGCTCGGCCTCAATGGCCGCAAGCGTGCCTTGTATGCGCGGATCCGTGGGCGGTAAGAATCCGACCAGAGCCATCATGAGCAGGCTCGCGTCCAGTGTTTCGCTTCCGTAATGCTGCGTGAAGCTGTTTTTCTTGGCACTGAACCCCTTCTCGCAGACGTCCTTGTGAATCGCGTCGCGCACTTTTTCCCATTGTTGGACGGGCCCTTTCAAGCCATATTGCTGCGCATCTTTGACAGCTCTATCGAAGGCCACCCAGGCCATGACTTTGGAGTGCGTAAAGTGCTGACGGCCTCCGCGGACTTCCCAAATCCCATCGTCCGGCAATTGCCAGTGGCTCTCTAAAAACTCCATGATGGCGCATTGGATGCGCCAAGCATGTGCTTCCGGATGAAGGCCAACGCTGCGCGCCAGATGCAGGGAATCCATGAGTTCGCCATAGACGTCAAGTTGAAACTGATCCGAGGCGGCATTGCCGACCCGAACTGGAGAGGACTGCTCGTAACCAGTAAGCCATGGGATCTCTCGTTCCCCAAGCCATCTCTCGCCCGCCACACCATAAACGATTTGGAGGTCGGCGGGATTTCCGGCGACGGCCCGCAGTAGCCACTCTCGCCATTCGGTTGCCTCTTCTGTGTAGCCTGTGGTCAATAACGACCATAAGGTAAAGGTCGCGTCCCGCACCCAGCAAAAGCGATAGTCCCAATTGCGGCTGCCCCCGAGCTTTTCCGGTAAAGAGGTGGTAAGGGCGGCGGCAATCGCTCCAGTCGGACGGCAGGTGAGACCCTTTAGGGTGATCAGGGAGCGCATAACCGCGTCGCGCCATGGCCCCTGGTAGCTGCACTTCTGGGCCCAGACGCGCCACCAGTGTTCGGTTTGCTCGAGGGCGGCGGACGGGTCGGGCGCCTCGTACCGAGTATGGTGCGTGGGCTGGTAGGTGAGATGAAATGTCTCACGCTGACCGGCCTTAATGGCGAAATGCGCCACGGTTGTTTGTTGCTCGCCGTGGCAGGGAACCGACGCCGCGAGGTATAAGGTATCGGGGCCGGCGACAGCCTTACGCAGGCCGTTTATCTTTCTGACCCAGGGTACGGTGGATCCGTAATAAAAACGGATCGCGAGCCCCATGCGCAAGTCGACCTCGCCCCGCAAGCCTTCCACGATGCGGATGAGGTGGCAGCTGTCGCCGCATGTTTCGTCGTTCATCGGCATGAAATCAACGATGCGTACGGCACCCTGGGCGGTTTCCATATCCGTTTCGAGAATCAAGGTATCTTTGCGGTAGCGACGTTCGATTTTTGTGACGGGGTCACTCGGTGCAATTTGCCAGTGGCCGTTATCGGGGCCTCCGAGAAGAGCGGCAAAGCAAGCGCTCGAATCGACGCGCGGTGGACAAAACCAATCTATGGAGCCGTTGGTTCCGACCAGGGCCCCGGTGACGGCATTGCCGATGAAGGCATACTGTTCAATCGCAAGATGGCTTGATTCCGGCATAATCTTCCCTGAAAGAATGACATCGTTGGTATGGACTGGTGATGAGCGCTTCATGGGCTACGCGTACGGCGTCCCTGGTTCTTGCCGCGTTCGCCGGGCTTCACGCGGATGGGTCGAGAGGGCCTTGAGGCCCGACTGTTTCTCATTCCGGTGCGGTTGATACCGACATTGGTCTCGTGATCATTATGTATACTCGCTCACCCACCCAAAGATCAACCCGCCTAAGGGCGCTGTCCCACGTCTTGTGCTCTTGTATTCGAGGTATGGCTCTGTCTGGCCACCTGCGAACTTGTTGGAACGACCGTGAGCTCTTGCCGTCGGCTCCAGAGAATGTAGCGTGAGTTTTCGTCGCGTTTGAGCGCCCGTTCGATCAGGCCGCGCTCATCGGGAGTGAGGGCGTACGCGGCAAGATAAGCATGAAAAAAGTGAACATAAGCGGCATCCGGATAGACGATGATCCGTCCGAGAACGGCTGTCGCCGCCGCTACCCGCGGCACCTCATAGCGAAGCGTTCGCCGGGCCCCAGGTGCTAAACGGGTATCGTAGTATTGATGCCGCAAGTCCAGGCTGATGCTCCGTCCTATGATGATCTGTCGCGTACTGTGCCGACAAGTCCTGCGTCCGCACATCTGTTGCAGGCTCACCGCGACCCGAGGAGTGGTGTAGGTCGGAAAGTCGTGGCCGACGCCGGAGTTGGTGATCGAGAGGGTCGCGTGGATGGGGTGGCCAGGAAGGCTCGGGCTTAGGTCCATGTGAATGGTGAGGGCACGGCGTACGAACTGGCGATTATGGATACCGTAAAAGTCGTGGCGTCCTTTTGGCATATGGCAGCTCTGACAGGTGATGCCGTCCTTCGCGTAGGGGCTGGCCCGCCATTCGTTGTAGGTGTTTTCAAGTAGGACGCCGTTTAGGCGCGCTCCGCTTTTATGGAATTGATGGCAGCTTGCGCAAAAACGACTGTGGGTAAAATCCGATTCCGGTGTGAAACCGTTATGAACCACGCGTCCGGCCGCCAAGTAGGCAGAAAGCGGCGGTCCGAAGCGCTGATAGTGGCGCACATGGCAGTCGGCGCAGGTTATGCCTTGGCGCGCAAAAGGGGTAAGCGGGGCGCCGACCATAAAGGCTTTTACCGCAAGCTCTTGTCGGTTGCCAGGGGCATGACACGAAAGGCAATTGCGTACAAAGCGCGGATGCGCGAGTCCCGCAGCCGCGAGTTGACCTATTACCCCCGGACCCATGGCTAGCGCGTGACGGCTTTTGCGCCACTGTTTATATTGCGACTGGTGGCAAAGGGCACAGGTCGAGGCCGACAGTTTACGCTCGAAGACGGGCCAGGGCGGAGGCGGCTCACCGCCTAGCGCCAATGGTCGATGCCAAAATTGCGTGAGAAACGGGCTTGTGGGTAGCCCCCAGGCGGTTGGTGCGAGGCAGAGAAAGACAAGCGCCGCTAGCCACCGGCTAGGGCGCCTGATCGGGAGGCCGACCGTGTCCTCCTTGCTGCGCTCTTCGACGGCATGGGGAAGTGGGTCAATCAAAACGCCGCGTGCTATTTCTTATTCGCGCCGCAAGCGTTTTTCATGCGGTCTTTCTTAGAGGTGTTTGTGCCTTTCATGTGGTCCTTCTGAGAGGCGCACGCGTTCTTCATGGAACTGCAGGCGTTTTGCATAGATCCGCTCGCGGGTTTCATGTGCGCTTCGGCTGTTGCAATCGTGAGAGCGACGGTTAAGGCTATCGCCGCATATCGGGCAAGGGTCTGGTGAGTCATTTTATACTCCTTAATGTTTCAATATCGGGGTGGTCTTCAAAGACGAGACAACCACGCTCATAGTATGGTGACGTGGATGGCTGTTTCCAGTATCCCATCTTACGCAAACACGATCCATAGTGTCCGGATTTCTTTTGGTATTCTCCGTATCAGGGCGATGGTCATAGCGGTCTTTTTGTTCGGGCTGTCTCGCGGCGCGTAGCCATCGCGAAAGCGAAAGATGGGCCGCGATTGCTTTTGGGAGCTATTGCCCGAGCGCGTTCCTGAGTGTTCTTAAAAAAGGGTCGCTAAGGGGTTCGGGTGGGCCGGAAGGCCAGCCGAGGCATTAACGAAGCGTAGGACAGGCGAGTCGCGAGCCAGGGCTGTGTTGCGGACCTTCTCTAGTCAGTTCCATGATAATGGGGCCTATGTTCGCGAGCCGGCCCGGCTGGCGCCCAACCTCAATCGTAGGGCCATCGTTGCACATGAGCCTTAGGCACAGATCCTCCTGCTGCAGAGGACCAAGGAGAAGGAATTGTTACGGTGTACCGGAGACTTTGGTTCCTCTCAGGTCGATGTCATTGCCTAGGGGCTGTGATACAGAGAGCCTCGCCTGC
This sequence comes from Pseudomonadota bacterium, assembly GCA_021795255.1. The sequence continues at coordinate 548 of JAJYPQ010000014.1, read as the reverse complement.
GCACGGTATCCTTGCGCGCTACCCGTCCTTGCTTGCTGTCACTCGCGGTTTCTGAACTGGCGCGCCGCGGCTGTTAACAGCTAGAGCGTCCCCTAGGGATTGACGGCGTACATCCTCCTGATAGCGGTATGGTCGGTCCCGCCAGGCTCTGGGGAGGGTGGCTCTGCGGCGGTTCAAGATGGAAGGGATACGGTTGAGTTCTTACTATCAAGGGCTGGGCTATTTAACAAGGCTATCTGTCGGCGCGAATCTCGTTAGGTCCGACTAGGGGGGTTTGACTATGTTTGAGAGCGGGGCCGCGCCGGCTTTGGCCTTCCCTCCGAACACCGACTCCTTTACAATGCCGCACACTGGGGCGGTAGCTCAGCTGGGAGAGCGTCGCGTTCGCAATGCGAAGGTCGGGAGTTCGATCCTCCTCCGCTCCACCATAAAATCAAGGACTTACGAGGAATTCGATGATTACAGCCACCGACTTTACTGTAACGGCGCTGTAATCGGGAAGGGAAACGGGCTAAAGTGACCTTATCAGTACATGGGGCGTTTATAGC
>JAJYPQ010000013.1 GCA_021795255.1 Pseudomonadota bacterium | reverse complement strand
GCTATGCATGTGGTCACCAATCTGCCCATGCAGGCGGCCGTCGAAGAGGCCAAGCGCCAGGTCCGCGAAGGGGGCTCGCTCAGCCGCTCGCTCGGCAAGACTAAGCTTTTTCCACCTTTAGTTGTCCATCTGATAGGCAGCGGTGAGGCGAGCGGGTCTTTGGATACGATGTTAGCACGGGCCGCTGAGGCCCAGACCCGGGAACTGGAGGGTTTCGTGACGGCCCTTACAAGCCTTATAGAACCGGTGTTGATTTTGGTGATGGGCGGCATGGTGTTGTTTATCGTGTTGGCCATCCTTTTACCGATATTTGACATGAACCAACTGATTAAGTGAGTCCTATGGCTATGCAAAAGCGAAACCGTGGTTTTACCCTGATCGAGGTTATGGTGGTGATGGTGATCATCGGTATTCTCGCCGCGGTCATCGTGCCGAAGATCATGAATCGGCCGAACCAGGCGCGGATAGTGGCCGCGAAAAACGATATCCGGTCCATCATGAGCGCGCTCAAACTGTACCGTTTGGACAACGGCCAGTACCCGACGCAGCAGCAGGGCCTGAAGGCCTTAGTGCAAAAGCCGACATCGGGGCCTTCCGCTTCCGATTGGCGTAGCGGCGGCTATCTCCCGCGTCTGCCGGTCGATCCATGGGGACGGCCCTATCAATATCTAAATCCAGGCATCCACGGACGGGTGGACGTCTTTAGCTATGGGCCCCATGGCCAGAGTCATGGCATGAAGGGCGTTATTGGGTCATGGCAGCTGTAAGATCCTCGGGCTTTACGCTGTTTGAGATTCTCGTCATTTTGACTTTGATTGGGATTATGCTCGGGATCGTAGCCCCGCGCTTGAGTCGGGATGTGGGAGTATCGGCACGTACCGAGGGCTTGCGCCTAGCGGCTCTTCTGAAGGCCGCGCGTATGCAGGCGATCGTAACCGGAAAGCCCTATCGGGTTGATCTTTCGGCGCATGGCTACCGCTTTCTGGCGCTGAACGATAAGGGCCAATTCGTGCCAGCGAAAGGACAGACCTTGCGCGCACGCAGGCTTCCGCCCGGCGCCACACTAGAGGATATGGGGAAACGTCGGGTGGTGATGTTTTCTCCGAGTGGTTTAAGTCATGCGTTTCGAGTTGAGGTGGTGACTAAGCGGAGTCATTTCCTCCTGACCGGGGATGGCAATGGGCACATTAAGGTTGCGGCGGCGAGCTAACGCCAGCGGATTTACCCTGCTGGAGGTGCTGGTCGCACTCTTTATCCTCGCCATCGCGCTGGCGGCGATTATGCGCAACCTGACCAATGCCATTACCACGACCGGCGCGCTCAGGGACCGCACCATGGCCTTATGGGTCGCAGAAAACCGCCTGAGTCGCGTGGAGGTCGTGACTCGCTGGCCGGGCCTTGGTAGTCGCCATACCGTGGCGCGCGAGGACGGACGAAAATTTCGTGTGCGGACGAAGGTCTTGGCTACTGCCCTCCCGGAGATCCGGCGCGTTCAGATCAGGGTGCGCCAGGCACGTCATCCGCACGGGTTGATGCGGCTCGTCGGATTTGTGCGCAAGCCATGAACGGCGCGCGCGGGTTTACCTTGCTGGAGATGCTCGTCGCCATCGCGATTTTTGCGATCGTAGGGGCTATTGCCTACACCGGCCTTGATCATGCCATGGATATTCGAGCGCAACTGAAGACGGTGCGCGGCCGCTGGGAAGCGCGCGGGCTTGCTTACTACCGCTTGGCGAATGATCTGAGCCAAGCACGCCCACGGCCGGTGCGTGATGGCGCCGGCACCTTGGTGCCGGCGTTCATAGTCCGTCATATGGGGCGCGGGGTGCGGTTGAATTTCACGACCGGAGGGGCCGCACCCTTCACGTCAGCCCCGCGCAGCGATCTCCGGCGGGTCGATTACACGGTAGAGCATGGCGCGCTGATTTGGCGGCGCTGGGCGGTTCTGGATCGGGCGCCGGGCGAGCATCGGGCCAAGGAGGTGCTGCTGCGGGGCGTGCGGAGCTTCCGTGTGGACATGCTGACCCCGAGTGGCCTGTATGTGCGCGCCTGGCCCATAGCGGGGCAACCGGCAGCCGAGCCTAACCTCGTTAAGGTCATAGTCACATTAAAGAACGGCCATCATTTGCGTTGGCTTTTTGCGGTGGGGCGATGAAAAAGGAAGGAGGTCTTGCGCTGATTGTCGCGCTCTTGGTGGTTGCATTAACAGCGCTCATCGCCGCATCTCTTATGCGCGGGGAGTCGGTGTGGTTCAAGGAAAGCATGAATATTCGCGCCTTATCGCAAGCGCATGCGGCCATGGAGGGAGCTTTTAGGTTGGCCGCTGTGGAAGTGACGCACGAAGGCCGCCATGATCCGATCGACAGTTTGACGGAGCGGTGGGCCCAGCCCTTACCGCGTTTCCCGGTAGCAGGCGGGGTCGTTCATGCATTTCTCAAAGATCCCGAGGGACGGTTTAACCTCAATGATTTGGTCGTGGCGGGGCAATCGGTGCCTACAGCCGTGGCCGTCTTTACGAGACTGCTCCAGCTCGTTAACCTCAACCCAGCCTTGGCCCAGGCTGTGGTGGCCTGGGAGATGCCACCTGGTTCACCGGGCGCTGGTTTGGATGCCGTTTATTTGGGGCGCCGGGTGCCGTATCGGGCCGGGCGTCAGCCCTTGAGTGGCGTCAGCGAGTTGCGTCTTGTATCGGGGTTTAACGCCAAAATCGTCCACGATTTGCGGCCCTACGTGACGGCTTTGCCGCTCGTTACGCCCATTAATGTGAATACCGCCCCGGCTTTGGTACTGGCGGCTTTGTGCCCTGGGCTTACGGTAAAAGAGGCCGGTACACTTGGGACGCAGGCCCTGCAGACGCCGTTTGCGAACGAGGCGGCATTCCAGGCGGCTTTGCCTCACGGGGTCTTACCGACTTATCAGGCTGATGTTCAGACAAATTATTTTTTGGCGCACGTAACCGCGCGGTTCGGTGGTCTCGTGGCCCGGCGGCGCGCACTTTTGTATCGGCCGGCGCGGGGTCAACCGACCGTCATCTTGTGGCAGGAGGCTTTATGGGAACACCATCGCACAAAGCGGACCCATTCGTAGGGCTCATGCGCGTTGGCGCACCAAGCCCCAGCGATTTACGCCGTGAAGTCGAAAGGCTTCACGGCCGGGTGCGGGAGTGGTTGCGCGCACCCGGCGCTTCACCGTGGCATGTGTTTTTGCCCCCCGATTTTCCGGAACGAGAAATCGTCGATTGGCGAGGGCCCGAAGGTGAGACGGGCCACGGTCTGCTCAGCGATTTGCCGGCGGCGGCGCGGCATGGGGCTCTTCGAGTCTGGACGCCAGCGGTCGAGACTCTTCTGATCGTGGCTCAATGGCCGGGGCGGGGTCGGGGACGGCTCGCGGAGGCTTTGCCTTACCTACTGGAAGATCAGTTGCTCATGGATCCCGAATTGTTGGCCTTCTCGCATAAAGAGACCGATAAGGGAATCTTCGTGGCCGTAACGGCTAAGGAGCGGCTGACTGCCTGGCGTGGGGCCTGTGATCAGGAGCGTTTAAGTGCCAGTTTTTGCCCTGTCACCTTAGCGCTTCCTTGGCGGCCGGGGACATGGTCTTGTCGGTTCGCCGATGGACAATGGGCGGTGCGCACCGGGCCCTATAGTGGTTTTGGCGCGGCGGGGAGCCTCAAACACCCGCCAACGGCGTTGCAAAAGGCCCTAGAAGAGGCGGAAAAACAAAACACCAAACCCGAGCTTCTGACGCTTTTCAACGGCGACGAGGCCCTGCGGCAGATGTTGGCCGAGGGACTTGAAGTGCCTGTGGTCGCAGACCAAGAATCGATAGGCGATGGTGAGGCGCAGGTCTTTCGTTTAGGCGAGACCGGCGGTACGGTAGGCGCGGCTGGGGCTACGGCCTTGCGCGCCTTACGGCCGACCTTGATGGTTCTTGGGATATGGTTTTTGCTCGGTTTTGCACATACCACGTTTGAGTGGGTGCGGCTTTCCCATCAGGAATCGCAGGTGCAAGGCGAGATCGTATCGGTCTTTACAGCGAGCTTTCCGAATGCCCCAGTCTTGGATCCTGTCACCCAAATGCGCCAGGGGGTCAATAAGCTCTCGGCTCAAGTCGGTGGCGGAGGCGATAGCTTCCTGTCAATTATGACGCTAGCGAGTCCCACTTTCGCGAATTTGCCCCCAGGCGCCTTGACGCGCTTACAGTTCCGACAGGGACGGGTGCGCTGTGCGGTCAAGCTCCACGATTTTGATGCCCTGACGGCTCTAAAGGCCAACCTTACAAAAGAGGGATTGTCGGTGACGGCAAGTCATATGATGAGTCATCATGGTGGGGTGCAAGCCGAGGTCACGATGGCGCGGAGGACCTCATGAAGAGCGGACGTGCGGCTATCGAAAGGTTTCAGGCTTTTTGGGCGCTTCGGAGCGAAAAGGAGCGGCGAATTGGCCTACTAACCGCCCTTGTTCTTATCCCGTTCCTCTTTTATAGCGTCATATGGTTGCCGTTGGCAAGCGATGTCGCGCACTGGGAGCGTGTCCTTCCGAAGCAACGCTTGGCCCTTGTGGCCATGCGCCGGGAAGCGCGCGAGGTGCAGATCTTGCGTAGCCACGTAGGACAGGCGCCGACCGGCACGGCACTTTTGAGTTTCATAGAACAGCGGGCTGCCACCGCGGCTATTGCCGGGGCCTTGAGTCAACTTTCGCCGCGCGGGTCCCATAAGGCCGAGGCAGTTTTCAGTAAGGTTCCGTTTAACGCCTTGGTCCGTTTTATGGCGGGTCTAGGGGCGCACGGCATCTCGGCGGTCCACGTTGAATTGACCCCGGCTGGGGTCGGACTTGTCAGTGGTTCCGTCACGTTGGCGGCCAACGGATGAGGCAGCGTGTATTTTACGGGCTGTTGGCGCTTCTGATTTACGGAGTGTTTCTCTTGGCGACCGCACCTGCCCGTGTTGTGCTCCCGTATGTGGCCCATGATCTTCCTCCGGCTATCATCGTAGCGGACGTGCGTGGTTCGATCTGGTCCGGTCAACTCGCCCTGCTCGTGCGCACCGCCACCGGCACAGAGGCCTTGAGCCAGGTGCATTTTAGCTTTTCCGTCCTGTCCATTTTTCATGGTGAGATCGGATACCACATGCATTTCTCAGGGCCACTACGGGGACATATGCGCGCGGCTGTTGGGTCCCAATCGGCCGATCTCTCGAACCTGAATCTCGTCGCGCATGCGGCAACTCTAGCGGCCTTGGTCCCGGCGGCCGAGGACTTTGGCCCGAGCGGAATACTGCATCTTACGGCGCCTCATATCCTGTGGGGCCCTAGGATTGCTGGCCGGGGTCTCTTGACGTGGACTGGGGCGGCGCTTGTCAGCGCCCCGGTCAGTCCGCTCGGAAGTTATAAGGCGAGCTTCATTCTTCGTAACGGTGCTATACACTACGCAGTTCACACCATAATCGGCCGCTTGCAAGTGCGAGGACGGGGAGGATATGTGGTGCGCACCGGGATTCTGTCGTTTGCCGGGACCGTTCTGGGACAGGGGTTTCGTTTGGGCGGTTTAGTCCAGAACGTCGGGACCCCCAACGGTCGGGGAGGCCGAAGCGTATCTTTTGAAATACCGCTTTAGATGCCCACGGTTCTATTGTCATAGCTACGGCAACACGGGACGGTGATTGTAAGGTGAGTGTAGTGGTTCAAAGGGCGAGGCTTGAACATTTGCCCGCGCATTCCCCTTCCTGGGCCGTAAGGCCAGGAGGGGGTCAAGCGGGCTGCTTGCCTTTGCGCGGCTTTTCCTTTGTCCCTTGGCTTTCCACATAGCGTCGCACGGTCTCCCGCGTGGCGCCACCGACACTGCCCACATAATAAGCACGATGCCAGAAATAGGGCTTCCAATAGAACGGTTTCAGGTGCTCGGTAAAGCGGTTCCGTGCGCGCCGAGCACTGGCGGTCTTCAGATTGTTGATCAGGGTGGAGATGTTGAGGGCCGGATGGATCTCCGCCAGCAGGTGCACGTGATCCGCTTCGCCCCCGAATTCCAGGAGCGTGCATCGCCAGTCTTCCAGGATGCCCGTAAAGGCTTCGCGCAAGGTCTCCAGCAACTCCGGCGTCAGGGTTTTGCGCCGATACTTGGTCACGAACACGATATGTAGCTTGAGAAAATATACCGCATAAGATGAGGATTTATTGGCTTGATCATCCATGCGCCCAAAGGTATCATAAAGACATGCCAACACAAACCGGCTTCCGCTTTCGGTGTTATCCGACGCCCGCGCAGGCCCAGACCCTGGCCCGCTGGATCGGTTGCCAACGCTTCATCTACAACGCCAAAGTCACGGAAGACCGGTATTACCGGACGTTCGCCCGGAAGGCATTGGGTTTGCCTGAGCCGTATCCGCCCGTGGACCAGCAGTACAGTCGCTACATCCATCCGGAGTTGACCCCGTGGCTCAAGGAAGTGCCGCCGCAGGTGCTGCGCAACGGCGCGGTGCGCTGGCGGCAGGCGTATGCCCGAACCTTCCAGGGGCTGGGCGGACGCCCGGTGATCAAAAAGACAATCGGACGGCAGGCCGTGTGGCTCACCTCGGAACTATTTACCTTCTCGGCGATTGTGGATACCAAAACCGGCGAGAGTTTGGGGAACCGGCTGACTGTGGGCACCAAAAAGATGGCGCTCGGCGACATCCTGTTCAACGCGCACCGGGTTTATCGCATCCCTCACTCTATTCGCATCAGCGTGGAAGCCGGACAATGGTTTCTCTCGTTCAGCAACGAGGATGCGCAACAGGGGCCCGACGAAGCGGACACCGTGGACTGGTTGCTTAAGTTCCCTGAAGAAGAATTGCTGTCCAGAACCTTCGGCGGTGATCGCGGGGTGGAGATTCCACTGGCGGGGAATCATGGAGAGACCTTCGACTTCGACCCTGTCCAGAAAGCGCGCCTGGAGAAGAAGGTCCGCCAAGCGAAACGCTACCAGCGCCAGATGGCGCGGCAACGCGCCCGGGCGATCAAGGAAAAACAGCCGACCGGCGCGAACTACAGAAAGACCCAAAAGCGCCTTGCCGCATCCCATCAGTATGGCAAAAACATTCGCGAGGATTTCGCTCACAAGACCAGCCGGGCCGTTGTGGACAATCCCGACCATCTGCTGCTGGTATACGAAGACCTGAACGTCAAAGGGATGACGAAGAAACCCCAGGCCAAGAAGGACGAAAACGGCCAATGGGCCAAGAATCGGGCCGCGGCAAAGGCTGGACTCAACACGAAAATCCTCACCGCCGCCTGGGGTAAAACCGTCACTTTCACCAAGTATAAGGCCGTCAAGGCCGGTAAGTTGTGCATTAAGATCAACCCTTATCAAACCTCGCAGGAATGTGCCCTCTGTGGGCACATCCACCCCGACAACCGGGTTTCGCAATCCGCGTTTGTCTGCCAAGCCTGCGGGCATCAAAACAATGCCGATCACAACGCCGCGCGGGTCATCGCTAGGCGCGGTGTGCGGTGGTTGCTTTCCGGCGGCTACGTACCGAAGAAAGCCCAGCGCTGCGGGATATTTCGGCAGAAAGCCAACGAAGAAATAGGGCCGGTGCGGTCCGAATCACCGCCTGGGGAGTCCCTCGTAAGTCGTGTAGCCGGAAACGGTCGGACGCAGGGGACGGAACACCCTCTATTCGAGGGAAGGAACCAGGAAAATCTTCTCGTGAGGGAAGAAACCCCCGCACCAACCGCGTAAGCGGCTTAGCGGTGGGAGAGTTCATGAGGCCGATGTCATCGCGGCCATGGTCGGCGAACTCTTGTCTGAAATTATGCAAACGATCTCCACTCCGGCTTTTCATTTCGATCTCTCAGAGACCATTGCCCGGGCCTGTTCGTTCATGACCCGGGAGACTTATATTGTGTTTGTCGCCACCGACCCGGCAACTCAAGCCTATCTCGGATTTGTCGCTTGTTATGAGGGCTGCGCGCTGTATGCGGAAGGTGTCTTCGGGGTTATTGCGGAGTTGTATGTTCGTCCCGATTTTCGATCGTGTGGTATCGGGCGTGAACTGCTTAAGGCGCTAAAAGAGAGGGCCGCTGCCAGGGCCTGGACCCGGCTTGAGGTGACTACGCCTCCATTGCCGGAATTCGCGAGGGCCTTGAGGTTTTACGAGACCGAAGGCTTTGCCGTGACCGGCGGTCGAAAACTGAAACTTCCGTTACAGGTCCCGAAGACAGACGAATAGGGCCATTTTGGGCTCATGGTCAGTGGCTGTGAGAAGAGGCCAGCGTGCGGGCCACTGCTTCGGCGGCTTTGATACCGTCAATCGCAGCCGAGAGGATGCCACCGGCATAGCCTGCGCCCTCGCCCGTGGGATAGAGGCCACGGGTATTGAAGCTTTGGTGATCGTCGTTTCGCGTGATGCGTAGAGGTGCTGAGGTACGGGTCTCGACGCCTGTCAGTACCGCATCGGGAAGCGCGAAGCCGGCAATACTTTGGCTAAAGTGCGGCAGCGCTTCGCGTAGGGCGGCAATGGCGTAGTCAGGAAGCGCGTGACCGAGGTCTCCCCACCGCACACCCGGCTGGTATGACGGGATGACGCTACCGGGCCCGGTGCTGGGCCTGCCTGCGAGAAAGTCCCCCAGTTTTTGCGCAGGCGCCTCGTAGTTGCCGCCACCCAGGATGTAGGCGCGCTCCTCCCAGTGGCGCTGAAAGTCGATACCCGCGAGCGGTCCCCCCGGAAAGTCGGCTGGGGTCACACCCACCACAAGGGCGCTATTGGCGTTGCGCTCGTTGCGCGAATACTGACTCATGCCGTTAGTCACGACGCGCCCCGGTTCGGACGCAGCAGCCACCACCGTGCCCCCGGGACACATGCAGAAGCTATAAACGGAGCGGCCTTGACGGCCGTGGTAGGCGAGCTTGTAGTCGGCGGCGCCGAGTAGCGGATGTCCGGCATGGCGCCCAAAGCGGCAACGGTCAATGAGCGATTGTGGGTGCTCGATCCGAAAGCCGATAGAAAAAGGTTTGGCTTCCAGGAAGACGCCCCGATCAGACAGCATCTGGAAGGTATCGCGAGCGCTGTGGCCGATCGCCAGGATGACATGATGAGCCCCTATCGTGCGTCCATCGGCGAGTGTGACACCGCGCATCGCACCATCCTCGCGATCAAGGTCGCTGACACGGCTCTGGAACTCTATGGTTCCACCGAGAGCTTCGATAGTGGCGCGCATCTTTTCTACGACCGCGACTAAGCGGAAGGTGCCGATGTGGGGTTTACTCACATAAAGGATCTCAGCGGGAGCACCGGCTTTGACGAACTCCTCCAAGACCTTGCGTCCATAATGATGGGGGTCGCTGATTTGGCTATGGAGTTTGCCGTCCGAAAACGTCCCGGCCCCGCCCTCGCCGAATTGCACATTGGACTCGGGGTTGAGGATCCGCTGCCGCCACAGGGCAAAGGTATCTCGAGTTCGTTCCCGGACGGGTTTGCCCCGCTCGAGAATCAGAGGCCGCAAACCTAGTTGGGCGAGCACGAGTCCGGCAAAAAGGCCGGATGGTCCTAGGCCTATCACGACGGGTCGCAGTCGCGGAGAATACGATACGGGGGTTTCGGGGCGGTAAGACGCATCGGGCGTTGCGCTGACTCGGCGGTTATTGCGGTGACGCTTCAGGAGCGCCGCCGGATCTTTCACGCTGACGTCGAGCGTGTAAACAAGAAGGATGTGGTCCGGTTTTCGCGCGTCATAACCGCGTCTTGCGATGGCGCAGGCGAGGATGTCCGAGGGCTTTATGCCGAGGATGGTACACACTGCGGTTGTGAGGTCTGCGTCTGTGTGATCCAGGGGGAGGCGGACTTCCAGTAATCGCAGCATGTCGAGTCCTTGGGGGTCGGAGGGTTACGGTTATCGGGTGTCAGGCCCTTATTCTCGGGACGCCGAGCTGACTTGATAAGGGGTTCGGGTCCCGCCTAACCCGGACTTGAGGTCCGGTCCCTCCTTCGCGGCCTTTCCTGAACTTGCTATCTTAAGGACTTTGGTGGGGCCTGGGTAGGCTCTTCGGCTTTGAGGGGGCACCGATGCGATCGCTTGCTATTCGTTATGACGCGCCGCGCGTTTCGGGTTATCTTTAGGACCCCGCAAGGCTTAGGGTCGACCGAGGGGCGGGGTAGGATCAAGGCGCCAGCGCCGGGCTGGCTTGAGAATGCAGGGGATTTCGCGCGGATCGGTGGCGCTTGCGTGAGATCAAGACCTAAATCGCGTGTTAGTACTTTCAGGGCCGAATCATGCCAGATGACGACAGGACAAAAGGGACTCCAAGTAAGGATAGGCCGACGCGACCGGGGCTTCATCTGGCCGGCCCGTGGCATTACGAGGACCTCTTTCACCAACCGGACTTGGTGCGCCTTGATCAAGAGTTTCTGGCCTATCTCGGGGAGCGCGATGGCGATCTTACCAATCAGTTGGCGAGCTTTCGCGTGGGTAAAGAGGCGCGCACGCCTCTTGAGCAGAGTACTTTGCTGCTCGCGGTAGCCCCCCATGTCGAGGCATTTATTGCACGCCTCTTCCAGATCGAAGAGGCGGTTTCCGGGCTTCAGACCGCGACCTTGAGCCACGACGCGGTCATGTTGTTCAAAAAGCAGTTCGTGCAACGCCGGGCGCGGCGCTACCGGGGAGATTTTCCCGAGACCTTCGCTGATCTGAGCCAGTGGCTCGAAGACGAGGCCCAGCGTCGGGGCTTGCCGTTCGCCGATCGGGAGTGGGCCACGGCGCGGCTTGGCGAGCAGTGGTTACATGATGAAGCTCGCTACGAAGGCGAGATTGAGCGCCTGACCCGCTGGTGCGCCTTCGTCTTGACCCATGCCGATATCCGCTCGGAGTTCTCGGGATGGTCCAGCTTCAAGCTCCCTGATCGCGTTGATCATGGGCACTTGGTTCCTGTGCAGCGCGTCGAACGTTATGGCGTAGAAATGGCTGAGGGACCAGCGGCCGGGTTTCGGCGGCGCGACGGGTTCCATCTCACGGACTACCGCATGGACGGGCGCCACGTGCAAAGCGAGGTGCATTATTGCCTCTATTGTCACGATCACGATGGCGACTTTTGCTCCAAGGGTTTTCCCGAAAAGAAGGGCGTGCCGGAGCTTGGGCTCAAGATCGATCCTCTGGGGGTCACTCTCACCGGGTGTCCACTTGAAGAGAAGATTTCGGAAATGAATCTCTTGCGCCGCGACGGCTTTAATATCGCAGCTCTGGCCATCATTATGATCGACAATCCTCTGTTGCCCGCCACCGGCCATCGTATTTGTAACGATTGCATGAAGGCGTGCATCTATCAAAAGCAGGACCCGGTGAATATCCCTGAGATCGAGACTCGCATATTGACCGATGTGCTAGACCTCCCTTGGGGTGTGGAGATCTACGACCTTTTGTTGCGCTGGAATCCCTTGTCGCCGCAGGAGTATCTCCCAAAGCCCGACAATGGCCGCAGGGTTCTGGTGGTGGGCATGGGGCCTGCAGGATTCACGATGGCGCATTACTTGAGCCACGAGGGGTGTACGGTTCTCGGTATTGATGGCTTAAAGATCGAACCCTTACCGGACCAGGATGTGACGGGACCGATTTTTTCTTGGACCTCTTGGACCGAAGACCTCGATGAACGCATTCTCCTTGGATTTGGCGGGGTCGCGGAATACGGCATTACCGTACGCTGGGACAAAAATTTCCTGAAGCTGATTTATCTCGTCTTGGCCCGACGCCAAAACGTGCGGATCGTGGGCGGTGTGCGCTTCGGCGGCACAATGACCTTAGACGATGCCTGGGAACAGGGCTTTGATCACGTCTGTATTGCGACCGGAGCCGGCTTGCCGCGAGTGGTTCCCATGGGCAATAGCCTGGCGCGCGGGATGCGCCAAGCCAGCGACTTTTTGATGGCCTTGCAGCTGACGGGGGCCGGTAAGGATACAAGTCTTGCCAACCTCCAAGTACGGCTTCCGGCGGTCGTGATCGGCGGCGGCCTCACCGCCGTCGATACGGCGACCGAGGTCCAGACCTACTACATAAAGCAGGTTAGTAAGATACTCGCGCGCTATGAACTCATGGTTGAGCGCATGGGTCTTGAGGCGGTCCGCGGTGGCATATCGGCGGAAGATCTGGTCATTTTAGAGGAGTTTTTGGTTCATGGGCACGCGGTGCGTGTCGAGCGGGAGCGGGCTGCCAGTGCCAACGAGGCGCCGAACTTCATCCCGCTACTGCGATCTTGGGGTGGCGTGACCTTGGCTTATCGCAAGGGCATGAATAATTCGCCGGCCTACACTCGCAACCACGAGGAGCTGATAAAGGCCTTGCAAGAAGGCCTCTATTACGCGGAAGGCCTGGATCCGCTGACCGCCGAGCTCGATCAGTACGGTCACGTGCAAACCCTGGTATTGCGCCGGATGCGCGAGGTGGAGGGGCGCTGGATCGCGAGCGACCACGAGGTGCGCCTTCCGGCGCGGACGGTGTTGGTGGCGGCCGGCACGGTTCCCAATACGATCTATGAGCGGGAATATCCTGGGACCTTCGTGTTGGATGGCAATCACTTCGAGGGCCATGTGGCGCACGGCGGGAATCTCCAGGCCGTGCAGGTAGCCGCGCATTGCAAGGCCCCCGAAACCGGCCCCTTTACGTCCTATAGCGAAGGCGCCTATCGGGTCAGCTTTTTGGGTGACACGCATGCGGCCTTTCATGGCAGTGTCGTAAAGGCCGTGGCATCGAGCAAGGTGGCTTTCCCGCAAATCATGGCGCTTTTGGCGGCCATGCCCCAGGCAAAAAAACGCGAGTTAGCCCCCGACTTTTTGGGCCGCATGCGCCATCTTCTCGAGCCCCAGATCGCGGCCATCGATAGATCCAACCCGGCGGTTGCCGAGATCTGGGTCAAGGCCCCTATGGCGGCCAAAAACTTTCGGCCGGGGCAGTTCTTCCGCCTCCAGACTTTTGAGTCGCAAAGTACAGTCATCGAAAACACGCGACTCCAAGTCCCGGTGATGACCGTAAGCGGTACCGGGGTCGAGGCCGATCGGGTGCGTCTTATGGTCTTGCAGTGGGGGGCCGCCGCCCGGGTAGTCGGAGTCCTTAAGGTGGGCGATCCCTTGGTTCTCATGGGACCCACAGGCGCCCCGACCGAGATACCGAACGGCCAGACCGTTCTCGTGGTGGCGGGGCGCTGGGGGGCGGCGGTGATGCTCGACATCGGCCCGGCCTTGCGCGCCGCGGGTAATCGCGTGATTTATGTCGCGGCCTTTGCCAAGGCCTCAGAGCTCGATAATCAAGACGGCCTGGAAGAGGCCGCGGATCAAATTCTGTGGTGTACGGCGCAAGGGCCGCGCATCCATGCGCGCCGGCCGCAAGACATCGCAGTCGAGGGCACGGATATGGTGGCCTTGCTTCAACGCTACGCCGAGGGCAGCTTGGATTTGCCGCCCAAGCCCATTGCCCTGGCCGATGTCGATCGCGTCCTGGTGATGGGTTCGACTGGTCTTTTGAAAGCCTTCCAGGGCGCCATGAAGGGTGTGCTGCAACCGCTCTTTAAGGAAGATGTTCAGGCGATTGCGACGGTGGGCAGTCCCATGCAATGCATGATGAAGGGGGTCTGCGCCCAGTGTCTGCAATGGCAGATCGATCCTACGACCGGATTACGGACCCGGGCAGTGTTTTCTTGTGCTGAGCAGGATCAGCCCTTGGCCTGGGTGGATCTCGATAACCTCGCCGCTCGCCAAGGCCAGAACCGCCTGGCGGAGCGACTCAGTAATCAATGGTTGTCGACGATTTTGGCGGCAGCGGGCGCTCGTCAGGGCGGACACTGAGGATAGAGCATCGCGCGCGATGACACCGTGCGCCAGCAGGGGATCGACGGAGGGCGGCCGTTTGCCTAAATCCGCTTTTCTCGCCAGCCGGCGCGCTGGGACGAGTAAAAATCAGTGCGCCACCCCCTGATCCCAATCGCGCTCACACTGATGGTCGAGGGTCCGGGCATCCCGCCCTTTGAGCAGGATGCCCACCTCCCGGTTGTGAACGAGGCTCGTGACGCTGAAGTTCTCAGACCCGATAAAGGCGGTGTGTATTCCGGCAATGAGTTTGGCATGGAGGTAGGGTTTGGCGAGATAGCGGACATGGACGCCATAGGATGCGACGATCTGCGCGATGCCCCTATCATAGGGACTGAGACGCGACGGGAGGAGAAGGTGTACGGCGCTTCCTTTGACCCGTAGTGCTGCAAGTAAGGCCCGATCCCGACCCAATTCCTCGGTCTCAATGCACATCCGACCGGGAGCTCGTATGGCGCGGACGAGGGCTGTGGTCGCGCCAGGCGCTAGGACCAAGCTCTTTCGTGGCAGCGGGCCTGCTACTTTGCGCTGCCAGTCCGCTGAAAAGACGGCCCGCAAGGCTTGGGCTACCGCCACATTCCGGCCCATCCAGATGTACTCGCGGTTTTTGTGAAAGGCAGACCAGGTGAGGTTGGCGCTGCCTATCTCCGCTGTGTCCCCGGACACCATATATTTGGCATGGTCAAAGACGTAACGGCCACTGAAGCGGCGCGGGGCGTAGCGTACGTGGGCACCGGTCGCGTTTAAGCGCGCGATCTCGGCGCGCGGCCGGCCCCCATAGGGGTGGCGAGCGACCAACACCTGCACCCTGACGCCCCGATCCACGGCCCCCCGTATGGCTCTTAAGGCCTTGTGATCGGTCGCGAGGTAGGCGTTGATATCAAGATCGCCTCGAGCCTCTTCGATAAAGCGGATAAAAGGCGCGATTCCGGCGCGGGGTTCAATAAAAACCATAGACAATCCTATCGGTTGCGGCGACACGGGGTGTTGAGCTGGGCGAGTGAAGCGTAAAACGGGGCTTGCCGCAAGTTCTGATACCGCGCTCGATGGTCGCTAGCGCCCGGTCACCGCCCGTGTTTCCGCGCCGATTCGGTGTTTTAGGGGCCGCCCAGCCTCTTGGCGAGGCAGCCTCCGGCTTCTGAACGGCCGTTTGAGCATTTTTGGTCACCATGGGGCCGTGGGTTGTGGCTCCCTACCCTCTCTCTTTTAGGGGAGATCCGGGATGCGAGGGACAGTAACATCGGATTTTTAGTCAATATGACGGAGAATGGCGGTAGCAAATGACTCGACCGACCACCGACCTTGCTGGATTGGCTGCGAACGTCTACGTTAAGCTTGTGAGGGTATAAGACCGCTTTTTCGGGAGTGGTAAGATGGTGGCTTGTGATTCAGAGAGGATAGGGTATGGCAACCGCGGTTAAAGCCGGTACTGATACCGTTCCCGCTCCTAAGAAAAAGGCGGGACCGAAGGCGATTCTCTTCCAATGGCAGGCGCGCCCTGCGAACGATGCCAAAGCGGCTATCCAAAAAGGCGAAATGGAGGCTGCTTCGGTCGCGATCGTGCGCGCGATGCTGCGTAAACGCGGATTTCAGGTCGTCTCCGTCAAAAAGAAACCCAAACCGCTCTTTTCGAGCACTGGCGGGATCAAGGAATCCAATATCGTCGTGATGATCCGGCAGCTCTCGACTATGATCAATGCCGGTGTCCCTATGGTGCAGGCCTTCGAGTTATTGGCGTCCGCAAGCGATAGCAAGGGGATGAAGGTGATGCTGGAAGGGATTCTGACCCCCATCAAGGATGGCGAGCGCGTTGCCGATGCCTTTAATCGCTACCCGAAGTACTTCAATCGCTTATTCGTCTCCTTGCTCGCAGCCGGCGATCAGGGCGGTATTCTCGACACGATTCTTTTGCGTCTCGCCGATTATCGCGAGAAATCCTTAGCCTTGCAGAAGAAGATTCGCTCGGCCATGATTTACCCAGCGTCCATTATTACCGTCATGATGCTCGTGACCGCCATTCTCATGATCTTCGTGATTCCGGTATTCGCCCACCTCTTTGATAGTTTTGGGGCGACTCTCCCAGCCCTTACCCAGGCCGTGATCAATATTTCGAACTGGATGCGCGGCCATTGGTATCTGGTCGTTCTGATCCCGATCGCCGTGATATGGGCCTTTTTGTTCGCTTACCGTAAAAGTATGGGGTTTCGAACCGCGGTCGATCGAATCGCCCTGAAATTGCCTATCGTAGGAGATGTGATCTTAAAAGGTTCGGTAGCGCGTTTTATGCGGACCCTAGCGACTATGCAGGCGGCCGGTGTCCCCATTAACGAAGCCTTGGAGACGCTGTCCCGAATATCCAATAACGTCATTATTGAAAAAGCCGTGAACGCCGCGCGCGAGCGGGTTCTCGAGGGTGGTTATATTACCGATTCCTTGAAGGAAACCCGTGTTTTCCCCGCCATGGCGGTCCATATGCTAGCGATCGGCGAGCAGACGGGCGCCATCGAAATCATGGCCGAGAAGGTAGCCGATTTCTATGAGGGGGAGGTCAGCGAGACGGTGGGCCGTATGTCAACCCTCATGGAGCCTATTATCATGGTTGTATTGGGTGTCATCGTGGGGACCTTGGTTGTCGCTATGTACATGCCGATATTTGAACTGGGAGCGGTTGTGACCCACGGTGGTTGATCGCCCCCTGCTCGGCCGCGCCCCAATTCCCGTTTGTCTCCCCGAAACGACCGTCCATCCGGAGTCACCGGAGGGGCTGTTTGGTCTGCGTGGAGGCGAGTATGGGATAGCCTCTTTCGGTGTCCAAGACGGCTCGTCCTTCGTTGCCAAAAACGCCTCGTGTGCTATATATAAAAAGGGATGAGGGAAGTGTGCGCTACGCTGTGAGAGACGCACTCGACTGAAAAAGAGGCGTGGATGGAAGGTATCCGGTGTTAGGAAGGACGCAGAATCGAGCGACCCCTATGGTTCTTATCAAGAGGTCGCCACTAGGTCAGGGGAAGGGAGAATATGGTCGCGAACCATACGCCAAAAACGAGATCGCGGATGATAGGCTTTACTGTGATCGAGTTGATGGTCGTGATCGCTATTGTGGCGATAGCAACAGCCGTGGCGATTCCCGATCTGTCGTCATGGATAGTCAATAGTCGGATTCGCGAGGCAGCGGGCCACGTTGAAGAGAGTATGCAATGGGCGCGGGCCTATGCCTTAAAGACTGATCAACCCGTTTATTTTCAGACCGGTTATACCAGCGAGCCTAATGGCGGAACCGCTTGCTGGTGGACCGCGTACGTCAATCAAGCCGATGCTAGTCAACGTCTTGCCAATCAACCCTATTGGATACCGCTCAATAACGCTCCTGATATGACGGCGCTGCTCTTTCAGCACCGCTATCCCGGCGTCTCCTGCCAGTATGTCCAGCTTGAGGTCCAGCTTGTTAGCGGTTCGCCGCCGCCGGCCCTCGGTGCGACCTATTACCTCGAGTTTTACCCAGACGGCACGATTCTTTATTCGTCCAGTGGGATTCCTTCTAGTTTTACCTTGACGGAGGGAGCGCTTTTACTGAATGCGCGGACGGATACGACGAAATATGTCCAGTGGCTCTCCTTGTATTACGGCGCTGGCGAATTGCGCTCCTGCGTCACGCAAAGTGCGGGCGCTCCTCCCTACTCATGTGTGCTGTCGTGAACATCGCAAGACTGAGCTTTGCGCGGCCTGCGGTGCGTGAGGCATTGGGGTTCACTTTAATCGAAAACATGATTGCGCTTGCGGTCTTTGCGATCGGCGTCCTTGCGATCGGTTTTCTGATTGTGGATGGCATGGGTCTTGCGAAGACCGGCCAAGGAGAGACGGGGGCCTATATCGCAGCCCAGGAGATGATTGGCATGTTACGCGGGGATAGTACGGGGGCTATTAACTACAATGTCAATCTATCGAGCACGAATCCGCCCACCGGAGGGACCCCCGAAGATGTCAATCTTGAGACATGGTGGGCGGCACTCACGCAATTACCGGGGACTTCGGGTAGCCCGACCATAGCAGCGACCGGGAAGCCACGCTTACAGGCGAGTATTCAGATCCAGTCGGTGTTCGGCACTAACCAGTGTCCCTGCAACGCACTCATCACGGAATCCTGGGGGCAGAACAACTATGTTGTCGCCACAACCGTCGATTATTAAGCGCCGGCGAGCCGGTTTCACGCTGATCGAACTGATGGTCGCCCTGGTGGTGTCGGCCTTGGCGGCGCTCGCGATTTATGGCGCATTCAATGGCCTCTCGTCGGCCATTAGTCAGACCCGAAGTCAGGACAACGCTTGGCAGCAGGCGCGTACGGCCATGACCATGCTGACGCAAGCAATCGAAGGGGCGGGCTATGGCTTACCTATGAATCTATGCACCGCGGGTATTTATACTAACACCGCTGGGAGCAGCCCGCCGGCCCAACCCTCCTATACCATAACTCCTCCCGGCGGAACTCAGGGCCTATTTGTGGTTCCCGTGGACGCTGCCCTACAAACCTCGGCATCGCCTTTTAGTTACGCGCCCGCAAGCGGTAGTAGCTATGCTCTCACCACGGTGACCGGGGGCGGACCTTTTGGTTCCGCCCCCGTGGCGCATATCAGTTCGGTTCATAGTACCAACGCCGCGACATTCTTTGTCGATAACGCGAATTTGCTAGCCCAATACGATATGTTTCTCGTGCCTATGCCCAATGAGCATTGCATTATGGGACAGATCACCAATGATCCCAAGAGTGCCGCAAACAATGTTATTGCGAATTCGGGTCGCGGTACCGGTGGCAGTATTTACAACGCACCACAGGGGTTTAATGGGGCCGATCCTGGGGTCACAACGACCCAGTTGCTGCACGCGGGCGTTATTAATCTGGGGAATGGTGGCTTTTCGATCAAGAACTTTTTTATTCAAGACAATAACGGCGCGGGCGTTCCCTCCCTTTATATGCAGGAGTACCCCGCAGGGACATATTCCAACTCCACGTCCCCGCAACCTCGGGCGATATTGGTCGCGCGCGGGGTCGTGGATATGCAGATCGAGTTTGGTTACGGACTCAATCGGACGGTCACTACCTACGTTCCGCCCACCATGGGGCCACCGGGGGGCATGACAGCGGGCGACCTCCTGACCGTGAAATTGGCGCTCCTTGTACGGAGCACACGCTACAACGGAGGTCAATATGTAGCGGCTGGCGCCGCCAAGCCGTCCATTCCCATTATGGGAGCAAGTTACACGATTCCGACAAACCTTCCGGTGGGTCAGACTCAGGACTGCGTGTCCGGGAACTGCAATCAATATATCTATCGGGTCTTTGAGACGGTGATCCCCGTCAGGAACGATATATGGGCGGAGTAAAGAGGATAGCGGTCGTCCCGTTTCAGGGGCAGCGCGGTGTGACGCTCCTCTTGGCGATCATGGTCGTGCTGGCCTTGTCATTCGCAGCACTAGGCCTTGTCTATTTCGTCCGTTATGACTCCGAGGCCTCATCCAACGTGGCGGCTCACACAGAGGCCATGCAGGCAACCGAGGTCGGATTAGAGGCCGCCAATACGGACCTGCAAAATCTCTCGCAATTCCCAGAGCTTATGTCCATGACCGGACAGTCGTGGTATTACGTCCCTGTGGCCATGGCCCCAGGGCCACCACTCCCTCCGACCTTGAGTTTTTGGAACAGCTGTTTGGGTGCGAAGCAATGCGCGGAGGTGACCGTACCAGCCCCTGGCACGGCCCGGCCGGGACAAATGACCTTTAACGTCGAATACATCGTGTCGCCCGGGGGACTACCCGCCCAGATGCTCAACGGAGCGGGCCAGGGGACGGGCCCCGTGACCTCTTATATGACCTATCTCTGCTACGTGAATGCGGAGGTGTCGAATACCGGTCTTTCCTTTAATGAATATCACCGCATGAATTCCGATATCGAAGCGACCTTGCGCAAGGTGCCCTAATATGAAAACAAAAAATCGGTTTAAACAATGGCCGGCCGCGTATGTACTTTTAGGGGCCGTTTTATGTTTGACTGGGGTTGCGAGGCTTTATGCAGCTACACTACCTCCGGGCCAGCAGCCCCAAGTTCTTATCATTCTCGATACCTCGCAGGGTATGGCCGGCACTTTGCAGGGCGCCATTATGTCGGGTTCTGGAACGGTACCGGATAATGCCGATTCCGCATCGCCGCCCTGTTATGCCTTAAACGGCTATAAGTCACGTTCGAACGCGGGCCCCAGTAATGGTGGGAGTTGTCCGGCGGGTAGCGCCGCCTACACAGTAAAGTCCGGTGGGACACTGACCGATAATTCGGAGTCGATGATCAATGTGGCCGAGGGCAGCTTGATCCACGCGTTTAGTAGCCGCAATTACAATAATATCTTCCAAGCGGGCCTTCTGGATTATGCGACCAGTGGGACGCCCCAGCCGTACACCACCTGGGTGTATTATATGAGTAGTGATACGGCAACGGGACGGGGCGCTAGGCGTCCCCCCGCCTTTTCCGCGTGTTCGGCCGGGATTTTCGGGTACGGAAGTAGCAGCTCCTCCATGTGCGCTGCCAACGATGCCTTGGTGGTCCCTAACCCTTGTGATCAGCCGCAGTCCGGTAGTGGTTGCTCGGCTATTGACAATCTCTTGGGGAGTGGTCTTAGGACGAGTCCTTATCTCTATATTGATCAGACATCCGATAATCCTCAGATCAACGATGTTTTGTACGACTCGGGATCTGCGCCCCCGAACTTCGTGACTTACTACGGACCGTCTCCGAGTAATCCCTATACGGCCTATACCTTGAACAACTACGAGACCCAGATTACCGGCGGGTCTCCGCTGTTCGAAAGTTACAACTGCGGGACTTGGTATAGTGGTCGGGTATGCGCGTTCCCTTTTGAGACCAGTCCCACGGATGCCGGCTACATTCCCTATAGCGGCATGGTCTGGTATGCCGAACGCGGTCTGGCCTTTGACGGGAATCCCGTGACCAATGGGACCCGTGGTGGCCAGGGCAATCTGGTCGTGCCGGTTGCCCCTTTGGCAACATCTCTGTCGCAGCTCGTTACCGCGATGGCGCCCGAACAGTTCGTCGGCGGAGGGAGCGAGATTGTCGCAGGATCCGAGTATGCGCCCATGGCCGGTGCCTTGACCGCGGCATTGACCGATTTGACAACGGCAAGTAATGCCCCGACCCCGGCGTGCGCCCCGAAATACGTGATTCTGATCACCGATGGGCAACCGACCATGGGGCTTCATGGTAAGGTCTATCCCCCGCTTGGGAGTGCTGCTGCCATCGGTTATGGTGAGGTGTTGTCGGCGGGAAGCCCGAAGAACGATAATGCCGCGACCGAAGCGATCACAGCTGTGCAAAATCTGGCCAAGTACTCGGCGAATGGCATAAGCGGCATCAAGACTTATGTACTGGGGGTCGGCCCCGGGGTGAATTGTCCCCCAGCGGCTACCGGTTGTACCGCCGAGGCCCAAGCGGGATACCATGTGCTCTCGAAATTGGCGACGGCGGGAGGTACGCGGATCGTATACAGTGCGGATAGCTCGGCCTCTTTCCAGGCGGCTTTTAACGCGATCCTGAACAATATCGAGCATCAGGTTGTGACGGCGGCGACCGGTTCTAGTAGTCAAGTGAGTAGCAACTCGTTCCAATACTTGGCCAAGAGCGCTGCGGCTTTGGGTGAAGGCGATCTTTATGCCTATGCCATTACGCCTACCGGTAACGCCACAACCCCGTCGTGGGACGTGAATAGTCTTATGGTGTCAAGCAATAGCCGGTCTGCGGCCCTGTATTCCAGTGGGCCGCCGGCAGCAAATGGTACGCCCGGACCCATTACTCTCTTTACGAGTATGGATAGCGCCGCGTTTGCCCTTCCCACGGGCTCGACGCTGACGCCTGCGACAATCGAGCAGTATACGATTAACCCGACTTATGCGGGCGGCGTCTATTTGGGTGGTCGCACTAATGGCTGGGATGTGGGGGTAACGACCAGCAGCAAGCCCGCCTATATGGGGCCCCCGAATAACCCGCAACTTCTCAGTAATTCCACCTATATTCCCTATGCACAGAGCGAGAGCGGGCGGCCGCCACTCGTTCTTTTTGCGGATAATGATGGCTTTGTGTACGCGATCAATGCGAATACAGGAGCGTTAGTCTGGGGCTGGATGCCGCGTTCATTCGTTGCCGATCTTCAGAACTACCAGACGTTTTGGCAAAACCCGAATATGGCCGGCGATATACGCTCGGTGACCGCGAAGAATTCGGCAGGCACGTGGGAGACTTATGTAGTCGGTACCGCCGAGGAAGGGGGCATCCAATATGCGCTCGAACTGAGTTCGAGTGGTGGTCTGAATTCTGAGGTCTGGGAGGAGGATAAGCTGAATGCTTTGGCGCCCAATACCGTGGCCCCAACGGTCTTTCGCTTAGTGTCCAGCTCGGGGACGGCTTATCTTGGCACGGTGCTCAATACGACCACTGGCAGTACGACGACAAGCACCCTCGTTGTGACGGACATTGGCACAGGCGTTATCACCTCCTTCACTTTGCCGTTTATGGGCAATACCCAGCCCTATCTGGATGATGCTAACAATATCTTTATCGGTGACAATGCCGGCAATGTATGGACCGATACGCTGTCGTTATCGCCAAGCGGTGCACTGACTTTAGATTCGACTTGGACGCCGCTTAACAATAGCGCGCCAAGCCCCATAGGGTCTAATTTTGGATCGTCCACGACGACCTCAGGTGGCACTGGCGCAATCACCAATGTCGGCGGCGTGTATTTGAACGGCATTGAGTACCTGCGCCTACAATCCACCAGTCGCCTCACCGTTCTGGTCGACGGTGCCACGAGTTGGGCGCCGCTCTGGACGAGCTACGTAGGTGGCAGTGAGACATTCAGCGCGTCGAGCGGGGGGTATGTGACCTCGACCACGGTCGCAAGCTTACCGACCGGTACCAAGGTTACGAATCCGGCAACGACTCTCAACGGGGCGATCACTTTGCCGGTATCGAGAGTCTCTGCGAGCGCTAGTGTCTGCGCTGTTCCATCCGCCGTATATTACTATTACTCTGTTACCGACGGGGCATTCCCGATCGGGGTTTTTGCTGGAGTGACGCAGGGGATGGTGATCGGCACGGGAGCGGCTCTTACGCCTACTATCGCGATCATGGACGGGCAATTCCGTATCCAGCCGACTTCGACTGGCGAGACGTCTCCGGTTAATCCCTACGGCGGCGAGGGGCCGCCACCTGCGGGGCCCGCCTCGTGGCGCGAGCTCTTTAACCAGATTTTTTAGCGACGTCCCGGCTTAAGGGGTTGATAAGACCCCTTGAAGCCGAGCCTCTGGATGTCAGGGTGATCACGGGCCGTTGACGCCGTGGGCTCAGGCGAGACGGGCAGGGCTATCTTGTAGGGTATGCCGCCCATGGTCAGATCCTGTATGCGCTCGATCTCAATAGCAATGCGACACTCAATTCGGAGGTCTGGGAACAGGATAATTCTAACGTGGTGGAGCCGGACCCGACTAAGATCGTGACGTTTCGTCCAGCGCCTGGGTCGACGACGGATTATGTGGCAACGGTGTTTCAGTCGACGAATAGTCCTACGGTGACAAGTAGCCTTGTGATCACGGATGTGGCGAGTGGCGTTTCCGCAAGCTATAAGCTCCCGTTCTTGGCGACGACACAGGCCTACGTGGATAGCAATGATTATATTTATATTGGTGATTCGGGTTCGAATGTTTGGGAAGCGCCTTTATTTACGACAACGGGCGGATTCTCCAACTTGGGCCTCAGTAGGACCTGGGTGCCTTTGAATAATTCAAGCGCGAACCCTTCAGCGAGTAGCTTCGGAACCTCGGCTACGACCTCGGGCGGAGCGTCCGCGTTGACCTATATAGGTGGCGCTTACGAAAATGGCTTTGAGTACCTACGGTTACAGTCGGTCACGCGGCTGACGGTGATCGAAAATGAGGCGAATGGCTGGCAGCCCGTATGGACTTCTTATGTGAGCAGCAGCGGTACAGGCGGTGCTTCGTGGAACTCCACGAGCGGGACCTACGTGTCGAACTCGAATATTTTCTCCTTACCGACTGGGTCTGTGATCAGCAATCCGGGGCGTATCGTCAACGGTGCCATCCAGCTCCCTGTGACACAGCCGCCTACCTCAGGTAGCGCGTGTGCCGAGCCGCCTGCCTATCTTTACCCCTACCAGGTGACGGATGGAACATTGACCTTGCCCCACTTTCGTGGACACCTTACGTCCAGAGAATGTTGGCTTCAAATGTCATAGGACTCATGTAGCCTAATGTCGAGTGAAGACGTTGACGATTATAGAACA
>JAJYPQ010000290.1:1203-5717 GCA_021795255.1 Pseudomonadota bacterium | reverse complement strand
GGTAATGCGGATTTTACCACCGTTCTTTAGGTAGTGCCGGCTACCGCCCGGGCTTAGGCTCACATACTGCTCTCCCAAAAGCCCAGCGGTCACGATCGAGGCGCTCGAATCGCGCGGAAAGCGGTATTTCTTCAGGATATGCAGGGTCACGACCGCGCGATAGGTGACAGGATTCACCGAAATGGCCGCCACCTGCCCAACGCGCACCCCGGCGACCGTAACGGGCGCCTTGGACTTAAGGCTGCCTATATTGTTGAAGTCCGCCGTCACGGCATAGGTTTGCCCCGCGCCCAGCACATGGATGTTTCCGACCTTAAGCGCCAACATGGCGAGCGCCAGCAGGCCTGCAACCACGAACAGACCTACCGTAAACTCCATACTCTTCATTTGCATTCTTACAGTCCTCGCAGCATGAATGCTGTCATAATGAAGTCCAAACCCAGAATCGCGAGCGACGAACTCACCACAGTCCGGGTCGTCGCGCGGCTCACGCCCTCCGAGGTAGGCTTGGCATCATAGCCCTCGAACACGGCGATCCAACTGATCACAAAGCCAAACACCACGCTTTTGATGAGCCCTCCGATCACGTCATTGGTGACGCTGACGCCGCTTTGCATTTGCGACCAAAAGACCCCGCCATCGAGGCCGAGGACGCCTACCGCTACAACATAGGCGCCGAGAATACCCACGGCCGTAAAGATCATGGCCAAAAGCGGCACCGCGATCCAGCCAGCCCAAAACCGCGGGGCCACAACCCGCACGAGCGGATCCACGGCCATCATCTCCATTCCCGCCAGTTGCTCTGTGGCCTTCATGATCCCGATCTCAGCCGTCAGGGCCGACCCGGCGCGACCGGCGAACAAAAGCGCGGTGAGGACTGGGCCCAATTCACGGGTAAGCGACAGGGCCACCAACAGACCGAGCGAGGACTGGGCGTCATATTTGACTAGCGTGTTGT
Organism: Pseudomonadota bacterium; assembly: GCA_021795255.1. The sequence goes on along the minus strand of JAJYPQ010000290.1, from coordinate 4,759 downwards.
AGCCCTCGAGGGCCAAGATCATGCCCACGAACGCTCCGGACACCAAAATGATGACTAAGGTGAGCACGCCTGTCATATAGAGCTGCTGCACAATAAGCCGCGCCCGGAGCAGAATCGCGCCAAGACCCGGCATCAGGCGGACAAGAAACAGCGTCGCCCGGCCGAGCCGACTTATCCCGTCTATGGTCCGACGCCCCAAGCGCTGGACGCCAGTCGCCACCCCTGTAAGCACCCTCATGAGCGCACCTCGGCCCGGATGTCGGCCAGGTACTCGTTTGCCGGATAGTGAAACGCAACCGGCCCGTCCGGGAGTCCCGCCATAAACTGGCGCACCTCGGGCGCGCTCGTTTTTTGCATCTCGGCTGGCGTGCCTTCCGCGATGACGCGCCCGTCCCCTAAGAGATAGATATAATCGGCGATGGTGCTCGCTTCAGCGACGTCGTGGGTCACGATGATGGATGTCATGCCTAAGGCGTCATTCAAGTCCCGTATCAGCTTCACGATCACGCCCATGGAGATCGGATCGAGCCCGGTAAAAGGCTCGTCGTACATCACCATCATGGGGTCAAGGGCTATCGCCCGGGCGAGCGCCACTCGCCTCGCCATCCCCCCGGATAGCTCCGCTGGGTAGAGTCCGCGAGCGCCCCGCAAACCCACGAGTTCCAACTTCATCAAGACCAGATGGTGAATGAGGGATTCCGGGAGGCGGGTGTGCTCGCGCATCGGAAAGGCGACGTTTTCGTAGACGTCGAGATCCGTCAAAAGCGCGCTCGACTGAAACAGCATGCCCATGCGCTTGCGGAGCGCGAAAAGCGCCTTCCGAGGAAGCTGCCCTACCACCTCACCCGCCACCTGCACCTCGCCCGCATCGGGCTCTAGGCGTCCACCGATAAGACTCAAAAGCGTGGTTTTGCCGGCACCGCTGCCACCCATGATGGCGGTCACGCTGCCCGGGGCGACAGTGAGATGCAGATCGCGAAATATGGGCCGGCCGTCCCGAAAAAAAGAGACGCCGCGCACCGCCACTAAGGGCTCACTCTTTACGGTTGGATTCACGGCCCGTCCTTAAATTTATTTTTATCTCGGAAGACGCCACTCTATCGGACCCGCGTCAAAGGCGCCTGGCCGGGCTCTCCCCGCCAGCTTGCGACCGGAGACTCGGCCCCGCCCCTTCATCCTGGGACGGCTTCTTCCAGGACTTTATAGTATGCGAGCAAACGCTCGCGGTCCATGTGCAAAGAGCACGGGGTCACCTATAATGGACACGGCCTCATCCAAAGGAGCGTGCGGTGGTTCGGAAACTTATCATCCTCGTACTTGCGTACGGACTGTTCGGCATTCCGGTCGCACTGGCCCAAGACGCACTGATCCTGTCGATCGGCGCCATGCACTTGGCTCACGATCAGCAAACGGTGGCCGGACAAGACGACGTATTGCAGGCGGGGGCAAGCGGCGCTTATGGCGTGGCCTGGGAAAAGCGCCACTACAACGGGGTCGCATACGGCGCCGAATATCTCATATACAACAATGCCATCAACACCGCCGGGCATTCTGGGAACGTCGCCTCGCGCCTCCTTATGTTGACACTGAAGAAGTATCATCGCCCCTGGGCCCACGTCTACCCTTACGTAGGCGTGAGCGCGGGCCTTGCCGATACCTCGCTCTCGGGGGTCAACGGCGGTACCGGTATAGGGCCGGCCTTGGAGGTCGACGGAGGCGTCGAATTCGAGTGGGCCCACAGCATAGGCTTTTACACCGAACTCCGCGGGCTCTATGTGCCCGGGGGTGTCATCTACGGGACCCATGTCAACGTATCGGGTGTCGGTCTTTACGCGGGTTTGAGCCTCCTCTTTTAGGATCTCTCGCTAAGGAGGCTTGCCAACCACTGGGCCTCCTCCAAAGACCGGATCGCGGTATCGGGTTTACAAAAGAACAAGGCCCGGCCCTGAGGCGCCGGGACCGCCAAAAGCGCCGTGAGTGCCCGCCCCACCAGGGCCCGGTCCCCCTCGCCAATGAGACTGACCGCGAAAGGGCCGCTTGGAACATGACCATCCGCGGGCCGGCCGCATAGCCCGACCCCGATTCCGGACAGCGTAGCGGCCAGGCCTTCGGTCGGAACGCGGGTGTCGATGGCGACCGGGAGGACACGAGCCAAGGCCTCGAGCTGCGACATCAGGGGTTCAATCCGTCGCGCCACGCGCACGATACAGCCGGCTATGAACGGCCTCGGCAAAGGCTCCAGCGCCAAGAACCGCTCCAAGCCCCGGTCCGGGACCTCAAGGACCACCCGAAACGACGAGGGTGCCTCGCTCTCCCACAAAGACAGCCGCTCGGACGCAAAGCCCCAGGCCCGCACCGACATCAAGATCGCCGGATAACGATGACTGTAGAACATGAACCGCCACTCCGGCGGCAAATCTGTCGGGTAGAGCTGCGTCCGCCAGCGTGCGTGGGTGAAATCGCGCGCACCCATGAAAAGAAATGGGGCATCAAGGCTCATCTCTCCATAGTAACGCGAGGCCCATGCGCCCGTCACCACGCCTGACCTCGGTTTGTCGCGGTGCGGTCGTCGGTTTTTAAGCCGGCACCAGACCGTCTATCAAAACAGGCCGGCATTCACAGGTGGCCGCGTGTTTCAAGAGCCACGGATGACGACGCCCAAGACCGCCATGCGAAGCCATCCCGTACTCCCTAGATGGGTTCGCTCGCCCCAATAATAATTTTAAGGCTCATAGAATAGTTCAGTTCGCTACGTCCGGCTTCTGTCCGATGTACGCCTGAGTCTGCACGCGCAAACTGCACAGCACGGTCGCATGACCAAACTCATCAAGGAAGATGAATTTATGGACAAAACAAAACGCATCGTTGGCGCGCTCGTGGCCTGCGCCATGCTCGGGGGCTGTCAGGGTGGCGGCTCCGGGGGGTCCGGATCCTCGAACCCGAATCAAACGACATCGCAAAACCCGGGCGGGTCGGGGAGCCCGTCGGTATTCGGCCAGAGTACGTCTTCGCAAACCACGCTGCTCCTCGTACCTTCGGGAACTAGGAGCTTAGGCGTCTATCTGCGCGACCCGTGGACCGGGACCATTGTCGATCGCGGCTATGTGCAAACCGGGCAGACGCCTAGCGCCATCGCCGTGAGCGGCGGGCGATACGTCTATGTCGCCAATAGCGGGAGCGGAACGATATCGGCCTACGACTGGCAATCCACAACCAACAGACTCGTAAGCCTGGGGCCTGACGTCACGAGCGGCTCGGGCGGTCTCGGCGCGCTCGCGGTCGTAGGCGACTTTCTGTACGCCGTCAACACCAGCAATAACACGATCGCGATTTTTACGATCGGGGCGAGCGGCCAGCTTACCGCAGCGAACGCCCAGAATACGCCGGCCCTCACGGGCGCTGTGGCCGGTACAAACGGCATTCTCTACGGACTGGAGACCACCGGCATCATCCCTTACGCCACAAGCGCCGACGGCACACTCACGCCCGGGGCCGCAACCACCGTAAGTAACACGATCATCGGCGGGACCACGGACGCCGCGGGCAATCTCTACGC
>JAJYPQ010000290.1:0-1193 GCA_021795255.1 Pseudomonadota bacterium | reverse complement strand
CTCCTACGCGCCCTCCGGCGGCGGCTTGACGCCGCTTCAGAGGGCCGCCTTGCCAAGCGGCTTTACGCCCAGTGGCATAACCGTCGCCTCGAACACGGTCGCGGTCGCCGGCGACACCGCAAGCGGTACCGAGGTCTTGTACTACCCGATCGCAAACGGCCAGATGGCGACCTCGCCTACAGGCGCTGTCACGGGCACGGGGACCGCGGCCGGGATCAGCGCCTCCCCGAACGGCCATTACGTCTTCGTGAGCAACCCCACGCGCGATGACATCTTCGCCTACACAACGCCCACCGGAGGCAGCGTCTCTTCGGTTCTGAGCTCGGCCTTACGGACCCGGGTTCCGCCGCGTGCACCGGTCAGTCTTGCGGTCACAGTCACACTGCAGGCCCAGACCCTGTACGTCGTCGACCAATCGACGACCTCGATCGCCGCCTACCCGGCAAGCGCGGATGGGGCCCTCGGGACACCGACCGTCCAGACAACCTGCAACTCCTGCTCGAACCCCGCGGACATGGGACCGAGCGCCGCCGCCATCGGTCCTTCTGGGAGGCACCTTTACGCCTCGGATTGGGCCGAGGCCGGTCAAGGGGACGTGACGACCTTCGGGATGCTCGCACCGAACGCGGCCTTGGGGACCCCGAGTTCGATCCCGGCGGGCTTAAGCCCCATGGGGATCGTGACCGATCCCTCGGATCGCTTTCTTTATGTCGCGAACAGCTGTTACGTAAACGGCGGCGGGAATTGCACGGGCACCATAGATGGTTACGACCTCAATCAAGGCATGCCGAGCGCTTTTACGACCGGGTTCAGTACCGATGTCTTCGGTGCTTACCCTATGCTCTTGGCGGTCGACCCCACGGGCCGATTCCTCTATTCGGCAGAATTCGCCGGCAGTCTTGTAGACGCCTTCGCCATCAATCCGGTCCACGGGACGCTCACCCTCGCCGGGACCGCATCGACAAGCACCAACCCCTGGACCATCGTGGTGGGTCCGGCCGGACGTCACCTCTATGTCTCGGATAATGGCAACGGCGGATCACAAACAACAGGCACGGTATCGCTCTTTACGATCAATGCCGCAAACGGCACCTTGACATCCAATGCCGGTCAGTCAGGTCTCGCCACCACGGCCCTAAAACCCCTGGGGCTTGCGATAGGGCCCAAGGGGCGTCGGCTGTATGTCGCCATGC
>JAJYPQ010000289.1 GCA_021795255.1 Pseudomonadota bacterium | reverse complement strand
CGAATACGCCTACGGCTTCCCGGTGCGTATGACGGATGCCGACCAGAATCAGAAGGTGTTGGTGGGGGTTAAGCGGGACGTGGCGGTCAAGGCGGGGCTATTCGTGCTGCCCGCCCATTACGTCCGTTATAGCCCGGGGGAAATCCGTCGCGGCGGTTAGCGTGAGCCCTCTGGGTCCGACGATAAGAACGCTCGAGCCCTCGTACCAGTCGCCCACCACGATGCGCGTGATGAGGCCGCCTGGGGTCTTTTGCGGATAGTGCCCCGGCCTATGCGTGTGGCCGTGAATCAAACGCTCGGCGTTCTGTTGTAAAAGCAGTTCTGTGACCGCGTCGGGATTGACGTCGAGAATGGCGGCGTCTTTGGCGAAGGTCGCGCGACCACTTTCCCGGCGCAACGCACGGGCCATGGCCACCCGCTCCGATAATGACCGGCTTAAGATCTGCTCTTGCCAGACGGGATCGCGAAATTGCGCGCGCAGAGCAAGGTATTCGTGATCATCTGTGCACAGGGCGTCACCATGGCTTAAGACTGTGGGAACTCCGTACAGCGCGATCCGATGGGGGTCTTCCAGCAGTCGGCAGCCGGTCGCCTTCGCGAAGTCAGAACCGAGCAGGAAGTCGCGGTTTCCGTGCATGACATTGATGGTTAGGCCACGTTCCGTGGCGAGCCGCAGGGCCGAAATCACCGGCGCGAATTCGGGCTCCAAAGCGCCATCGTCCCCCACCCAATACTCAAAAAGATCCCCGAGGATATAGAGGGTCTCGACCCGTTCTTGGGTGTAGCCCAAGAACTCCCGGAACAGCTCAATCGCCTCGGGACGCTCAGCGGTTAGGTGGAGGTCGGCGATAAAGGCTTGCGCCACCTAGTCGACGCGCACGCTTAAGAGGACGATATCGTTTACGGGCACATCCTGGTAGCCGCTGCGGCTGGTTGTCGCCGTGCCGCGAATGGTATCGACGACGTCCATTCCCTCGGCCACTTGGCCAAACACGCAGTATCCCCAGCCGGTCGGTGTCGGGGCGGTAAAGTTTAAGAAATCGTTGTCCGCTACGTTGATAAAGAACTGGCTCGTGGCTGAATGGGGATCGCTGGTGCGCGCCATGGCAATGGTCCCCCGACCGTTACGCAGCCCGTTGTTGGCCTCGTTGTCGATGGGCGCGCGCGTGGCCTTTTGCTTAAGGTTCGCCTCGAAGCCTCCCCCTTGAATCATGAAGCCATCGATAACACGGTGAAAGATCGTGTTTGTGTAAAAGCCTTCACGGGCATAAGCCAAAAAGTTCGCGACGGATTTGGGGGCCTTTTCGGCGTTGAGATCAAGGACGATCACTCCATGATTGGTTTCAAGGTGCACCATTTAAGGAATCCTCTAGGAAGTTCGCCGCATTGTCGCCGACTTGGGACGCCAGGGCAATGACGCGCTATCATAGGGCCCATGAATTCCCATACCACCCGTTTCGCGCCGAGCCCAAGCGGCATGCTCCATGTGGGCAACGTGCGCACCGCCCTCTTTAGCCTTTTGGCGGCTATACCGAACGGCCGATTCTTACTCCGCATCGAGGATACCGACCGGGCTCGCGTTGCCCCGCACTTTGTGGAGGCTGCTCTTCGCGATCTCGATTGGCTCGGCTTTGGCGCTTTCATCGACCCGTCTGCGATCCTTCATCAGTCCGCCCGGACCCCCCTTTACGATGAGTATATCGGGAGGTTGCAGGCCGCAAAGCACGCCTATCCCTGTTTTTGCTCACAGGCCGCCTTGGCCCACGATCGGGTCCAGGCGCAGGCGCAAGGGCGCCCCCCGCGTTATTCCGGACGCTGCGCCAAGCTTGATCCCGCTGAGGCCGAAGACCGTCTTTCCCGGGGGGAGAGCGCGGTATGGCGCTTTCGGGTCCCGCCCAAAGAGGAACTGCGCTTTGAGGATACGGTGCGCGGCCCGCAGATCGTGGCCAGCGATCTTTTAGGGGATTTTGTGGTTCGCCGAGCGAACGGCGAACCCATGTTTTTTTTCACGAACGCCCTGGACGATGCCTTATCGGGTGTCACCTGGGTGCTGCGCGGCGAGGACCACCTGTCCAATACCGCGCGCCAGATTCTGATCTTGAAAGCCCTCAATCTTCCGGTGCCGCGGTATGGCCATTTGCCCTTGATCTTGAGCGAGACCGGTGTGCCGCTTTCGAAACGCGACGGGGCGCAGAGTATCGATGGGCTGCGCGCCGAGGGATTTTTACCGGAAGCGATCGTGAACTATCTAGCTCGTCTCGGGGCGGTGGTGGCGAGCGATGCGCTTTTGACACTCCCAGATCTCGCCGCGGCGTTTGATCCGACTCGCATCGGGCATGCCCCCGCGCGGTATGACCGCCAGCAGTTGCTGCATTGGCAGCGTTTGGCGATGGCACACGTGCCGCTTGCAACGCTTCTCCCATGGGTTCCGCAACAGGTCCCGGTCGCTGATCGCACCCGCTTTGCCGAGACGGTGCGGGCGAATAGCCTCTTCCGCAAGGAGTTCGAGTTATGGGCCGAGATCCTTTACGGGGAGAATGACGCCCTTACGACGGAGGCGGAGCAGGCGGTGGCAGGCGTCGAACCTAGGCTTTTTGATCGAGCGCTCGCGCTCTTGGCCGAGGGCCGGGCGCCGGAGGATCTGGCGCCGGGCCTCAAGGCCCTCGGGTTTTCCGGTAAAGTGCTGTTCCATGCCCTGCGCGCGGCCCTGACGGGGCGTCTTGCCGGACCGGAACTGAAGGACATTTTAGGGCTTATGCCGCGCCATGTCCTGGTGCGACGTTTGGCCCGTTTTGGGGCGTCTCATGCTCAAAATTTATAATACTTTAACGCGGTCGAAGGAGACTTTCGTGCCGATAGAGGCGGGCCATGTCCGCCTCTATGTCTGCGGGATGACGGTGTACGACCATTGCCATTTGGGACACGGCCGCGTGTTCGTGGTTTTCGATATGGTCGTGCGGTATCTGCGCAGCCAAGGTTATCGGGTCACTTACGTCCAGAACATCACCGACATCGACGATAAGATCATCGCCCGGGCTCGCGATCGCGGGGAGACCCTGGTACACCTCACCGAGCACTATATCGCGGCGATGCAGGAAGACGCAGCAGCGCTTTTGGTGAGTCCACCGGATCACGATCCGCGCGCCACCCACCATATCGAGCAGATCACGGCTATGATCGCGACGCTCGTTGCGAAAGGCTATGCCTATCAGGGCAAGAACGGCGATGTCTATTATCGCGTGCGCCAGTTTCCGCGATATGGCCAGCTTTCCGGACGGAGCCTGGATGATCTCAGGGTCGGCGCGCGGGTGGAGGCGGATGAGGCGAAGGACGATCCCCTGGACTTCGTGCTGTGGAAAACCGCCCGCCCGGAGGAGCCGTCGTGGCCGTCGGTCTTTGGTCCCGGGCGCCCGGGTTGGCATATCGAGTGTTCAGCCATGGCGACCCATTGCCTGGGGAACCACTTTGACATCCATGGGGGTGGCCAAGACCTGACCTTCCCGCATCACGAAAACGAGATCGCCCAGAGCGAGGCCGCAACAGGCGAGCCTTTCGCCACCGTCTGGATGCATAACGGCTTTGTGCGCATCAACGGCGAGAAGATGGCGAAGTCTCTCGGGAATTTCCTGACCTTGCGGGAATTGCTGGCGACTTACGATGGCGAGGTGCTCCACTATTTCTTGTTGGCGAGCCATTACCGGAGCCCGCTCAATTATGATCCTGACGCCCTGAATCAGTGCCATGAGGCCTTAACACGTCTTTACCGCGCCTTAGAGGATCTTCCGGTCGTGCCGGCGGTAGACGATAGTGGTTATCGAGACCGGTTTTGCGCCGCTATGGACGACGACTTCAATACCCCTGGGGCCTTGGCCGTGCTGTTTGATCTCAGTCATACGATTCAACGCGAGCGCTTGCAGGGCGATCGGGACCAGGCGGCGCGCGGCGCGGCCCTGTTGCGTGAGTTAGCGGGGATATTGGGCCTTTTGTCGCGTCCGCCGCTCGCGTTTTTGCAAAGAGGCGGCGATCACCAAGAGATTGAGGCTCTGATTGCCGAGCGCAACGAGGCCCGGCGCCAGCGCGAATGGGTGCGGTCGGACGCCTTACGGGACCAATTGAAAGGCCGCGGGGTGGTCTTGGAGGACACGCCGGCAGGAACGGTGTGGCGGCGAGCCTAGAGGCTCGGCCAGCGTTTGCAGGACGCCTTTGTGTCCCTAGGCCTTGACCCCCGGCCCCCCTTATCCCAAAATCAGGAGTTTCGAATCAGACTATCAAGACTGCGGGGTAATGTTGTGGAGCTCACGGGTGCGGAGATCTTCGTTCGGTGCCTTCGTGACGAAGGCGTTGAGTACCTCTTTGGCTATCCGGGCGGCGCCGTTTTGCATATTTACGACGCCCTTTACAAGCAAGAAGAGGTAAAGCATATCCTGGTTCGCCACGAACAAGGGGCTACCCACGCCGCCGATGGTTATGCGCGGTCCACGGGCAAACCTGGGGTTGTGCTCGTGACTTCTGGTCCGGGTGCCACCAATGCCGTGACCGGTATCGCCACCGCTTACATGGATTCGATTCCACTTGTCGTCTTTACCGGCCAAGTGATGACCCATCTGATCGGCGATGACGCCTTTCAGGAGGTCGATGCCATTGGTATCACAAGACCCTGCGTCAAGCACAACTTCATGGTGAAGGATGTCCGGGACCTTGCGATGATTATGCGTAAGGCCTTTCATGTCGCGACGACGGGTCGTCCGGGACCGGTGGTCGTCGATATTCCCAAAGACATTACCGCCCATAAGACCAGCTACGTCTTTCCGCAAGATCCGAGCCTGCGTTCATACAAGCCGGTCACGGATGGTGACCCTGAAGCGATCCGCAAAGCGGCCGAGCTCCTGCTCATGGCGAAGCGACCGATGGTCTATGCCGGCGGGGGCGTGATCTTGGGGAACGCCTCATCCGAACTCACCAAGCTCGTCCGTTGGCTGGGCGCGCCCTGTACCCATACCCTCATGGGACTCGGGGCCTTCGCCGCCACCGATCCCTTGTTTGTGGGGATGTTGGGCATGCACGGCACGTATGAGGCCAATATGGCCATGCACGAGTGCGACGTTCTGCTCGCGGTTGGCGCGCGGTTCGACGATCGAGTGACGGGCGATCTGGACAAGTTCTGCCCTAACGCGCGGATCATTCATATCGACATTGATCCCGCCTCCATTCAAAAGAATGTGGCCGTCGAGATCGCTATTATCGGGGATGCACGCCTTGTGATGCGCGACCTCTTGGCCGCCCAGAAGGCCTCGGGCCATCGCCTCGATAGTGGGGCCTTGAAGACCTGGTGGCACACGATCGACGAGTGGCGTGGGCGTCATTGCCTTGAATATGATCGGGCCAACACCGAAGTGATCAAGCCTCAGTTCGTTCTGGAGACGCTCTACCGCCTGACTGAGGGCAACGCGTTTGTGACCTCGGATGTGGGCCAGCACCAGATGTGGGCCGCGCAGTTCTATAAGTTTGATCGGCCACGGCGCTGGATCAATTCTGGGGGGCTTGGCACGATGGGCTTCGGTCTGCCCGCGGCGATCGGGGTGCAGCTTGCCCACCCTAAGGATACCGTGGCATGCGTCACCGGCGAGGCTAGCATTCAGATGTGCATTCAGGAGCTCTCAACCTGCAAACAGTACGATCAAAACCGGCAACGAGGGTTGGGCTGTAACTTTAACTGCGCCAGTGCCTTCTTGTTTATCAA
>JAJYPQ010000288.1 GCA_021795255.1 Pseudomonadota bacterium | reverse complement strand
CGGTATACCGGGTGCACGGGTTGAGGTCAGCGGGGACGGCCATCATTTCGAGGCTGTCGTATGCTCGGGCACCTTTGCCGGGAAGAGTCGCATTCAGCAGCACCAGCTGGTCTATGCGACCCTGGGCGATAGAATGCGCGAACAGATCCACGCCCTATCACTCAAGACCGTGCTGCCCGAATAATCAGGCGGCCGTCGTAGCGGAGCAAGCACACCATGAGCACGATCGAAGACCGTATTCGTCAACAGGTGAAAGAGAACGATATCGTTCTTTACATGAAGGGAACGCCCCAGTTTCCGCAATGCGGGTTCTCGGGCAAGTCGGTTCAACTTCTTAAGGCGTGCGGTGCCCAGTTTAAAGGCATCGACGTGTTGGCCGATCAAGAGATCCGGGAAGGCGTGAAGCGGTTCTCGAATTGGCCGACCATACCCCAGCTCTATATTCGCGGCGAGTTCATCGGTGGCTGCGACATCATCACCGAGCTGTACGAGAAGGGGGAGTTGCAAAAGCTTGTCGCAGGCGTAAAGGCTTGAGGCCATCGGCGCGAGGCCGAAATAAGGCCGCCGGCCAGGCGGCCTTATTTTTTTACCGAGGAGAAAAGGGGCGGCTTGACCATGGATAAGCTTATTGTGAATGGTGGCATCCCCTTGCACGGCGAGATCCGTATTTCCGGAGCGAAGAACGCCGCCCTCCCAGTGCTCGTCGCCTCGTTGTTGACGAGCGAGCCCATGCACATCGGTAATGTGCCGCACTTGCAAGACATTACCACGACCATGGAGCTTTTGGGCCGAATGGGGGTGCGACTGGTCGTCGATGAGCGCATGACGATCGAGGCCGATGCCTCGGAGATACACACCCTGCGCGCGCCCTACGACCTCGTTCGGACCATGCGCGCCTCGATTCTCGTTCTCGGTCCCCTCTTGGCGCGCTTCGGCGAGGCCGAGGTGTCTATGCCTGGCGGTTGTGCCATCGGGTCTCGCCCCGTCAATCTGCATATCAAGGGTCTGCAGGCGATGGGTGCGGAAATCAGTATCGAAGACGGCTATATCAAGGCGCGTACCAAGCGTTTGAAGGGCGCCCGCATCTTCATGGACACGGTGTCTGTGACCGGCACCGAGAATTTGCTGATGGCAGCGACGCTTGCCGACGGGGTCACGGTCATTGAGAATGCGGCCCGGGAGCCGGAGGTGATCGACCTTGCCGATTGCCTCATACGGATGGGTGCCCGCATTCAAGGAGCGGGCAGCGCCGAGATCACCATAGAAGGGGTAGAGCGGCTCCACGGAGCCCGCCATGACATCATTCCCGACCGCATAGAGACGGGGACCTATCTAGTGGCCGCAGCCATGACCGGCGGGTCTATCAAAGTCCGCTGCGTGCAACCGGCCTTGCTCGAGTCGGTCCTTGATAAGTTACGCGAAGCCGGGGCGGCGCTCGAAGTCGGCCCGAATTGGATTCGCTTGTCGATGGAGGGGCGCGAGCTCAAGTCTGTGAACATCAAAACCGCCCCCTACCCGGCGTTCCCGACCGACATGCAGGCGCAGTTCGTCGTATTAAACTGCGTTGCCTCCGGCACTGGCACGGTCGTGGAGACGATCTTCGAGAATCGCTTTATGCACGTCCATGAGTTGCAGAGAATGGGTGCCGATATCGCTATGGAGGGAAACATGGCGGTCGTCCGGGGGGTCAAGGCCCTACATGGGGCACCCGTCATGGCGACCGATCTGCGCGCCTCCGCGAGTCTTGTGCTGGCAGGCCTTGTGGCCCGGTCGGAAACCGTGATCGATCGCATTTATCACATCGATCGCGGGTATGAGTGTATCGAGGAAAAGCTCGCCCAACTCGGGGCCCGCATTCGTCGTATTCCGAGCTCTCAGCTCGGCGACTGGACGAAACGGCAGACGGCCTGACATGGTAACGATCGCCTTGTCGAAGGGGCGTATCCTCGAAGAGAGCCTTCCGCTCCTGAAGCGTGCGGGGATCGTACCTAACGAAGACCTGACGAAGACCCGGCGTCTGATTATCGACACCAACGTCCCCGACGTCCAACTCATCGTCATACGTGCAGCCGATGTTCCTACCTATGTCCGCTACGGCGCCGCCGATCTCGGGATTGCGGGCAGGGATGTCCTTTCGGAGGACGGTTGCGAAGGCTTGTATGAGCTGGCCGATCTCGGGATCGCCCGTTGCCGCTTGATGGTCGCGGAGCCCGCCGGTATGGCGCAGACCGACGATCCGCGCGCCTGGACGCGGTTACGGATCGCCACCAAATATGTGCGCATCGCGCAAGGCCATTTCGCGCAAAAAGGGATCCAGACCGATATCGTTCACCTCTATGGGTCCATGGAACTCGCTCCGCTGGTGGGTTTGGCCGACCGGATCGTGGATCTTGTGAGTAGCGGCAAGACCTTGGCGGCCAACGGGCTTGTGGCCGTCGAGCACATTATGGACGTCAGTGCGTGGCTGATCGCGAATCGGGCGGCCATGAAAATGAAATATCCGTCGTTAAAGCCAGTGATCGCTTCTCTGGCGGGGGAGTGTGAATAATGAGCGGCATAGCGACCTTGAGTACCCGCGATGCGGGCTTCGCCACCGATTTTCGTGCCCTACTAGATCGGTCGGAAGAGAACGCGGTAGAGGCTTTGGAGATCGCGCGCGGCATTGTGGCCGATGTGCGACTGCGCGGGGATAGCGCGCTCTTGATGTGGACCGAACGCCTCGATAAGCGCAGGGCCGTCCAGGTAGGGGATCTCGAGGTTTCGCCGGCGCGGCTTAAAGCCGCCTTCGAGACGCTTCCCGAACCCCAGCAGCAGGCCTTAGAGGACGCCGCCGCACGTATTAAGGCCTATCACGGACACCAGATCGTGACTCCTTATATGCATGAAGATGAGCTGGGTTCGCGCCTTGGCCTGAAGATTACGGCCCTCGATCGTGTGGGTCTATATGTCCCGGGGGGTAAGGCCGCCTACCCTTCGTCGGTCCTCATGAACGCTATTCCGGCGCGTTTGGCCGGTGTGCGCGAGCTCATTATGATGGCGCCGTCCACCGCCGAGCCCTCGCCGCTTGTGCTGGCCGCGGCCTTTGTGGCCAAGGTCGACCGGGTGTTCCTGGCCGGCGGCGCGCAGGCGATCGCGGCCTTGGCTTATGGGACGGCGACCGTTCCGCGCGTGGATAAGATCGTCGGGCCCGGCAACGCCTATGTGGCGGCCGCGAAGAGGCTTGTGTTTGGGCAGGTGGCAATAGACATGATCGCAGGACCCTCCGAGGTGGCGATCGTTTGCGACGGCAAGACCGACCCGCGCTGGATAGCCTACGACCTCTTTGCCCAGGCGGAGCATGATGAAGGCGCCCAATCCCTCCTCTTTACCCCGGACGCGCACTTCCTTCAGGCGGTGCGCGCCGAGATCGAGCGTCTGCTGCCGAGCATGGAGCGACGCGATATCATCGCCGCCGCCTTGGGCCGCCATGGCGCCTTGATCGAGGTTCGATCCATCGCCGAGGCGATCGACCTCGTCAATGAAGTGGCGCCCGAGCATCTCGAATTGTCGCTGGATGATGCGCAAGCGTGGATCGATCGCGTGCGCCACGCCGGCGCCATCTTCGTCGGTAGGCATACCGCGGAATCCCTGGGGGACTACTGTGCCGGCCCTAACCACGTGTTGCCGACCTCGGGTACCGCGCGTTTTAGCTCGCCACTCGGTGTCTATGATTTTCAGAAACGCACCAGCATCGTGTTCTGTACGCCTGAGGGCGCCTCAGTGCTCGGCCGTACGGCGTCGGTTTTGGCGCGGGGCGAGGGCCTCACGGCCCACGCGCTTTCGGCTGAGTGCCGCATACGTGGCTAAGCTCGAACGCTATATAGCCGACCAAGTCCGGGGTCGGGCTGCCTACCACGTTCCATCGGGTGAGCCGCGGGTCAAGCTCGACGCGATGGAGAGTCCGTACCGTCTTCCGATCGAGGTGCGTGATCGCTGGCTCCATGCGCTCCGGGACATAGCCATCAATCGCTACCCGGTCCCCGACCAATATCAACACCTTAAGAAGCGTCTAGCCGCCGAGTCGGGCCTAGCATCCGGATGCGAGATCGTGTTGGGGAATGGATCGGACGAGATCTTGCAGAATCTTTTGCTGGCCATGTCTGCCGATGTGACCGTGGTCGCCCCGACGCCGACATTCGTCATGTACGAGCAAATCGCGGGCCTGCTTGGCCGCGCTTTTGTCGGGGTACCGCTCCAGGAGGATTTCGGTCTCGATGTCCGGGCCTTGAAAGACGCCCTGATTCGGCATGCCCCGGCCCTGCTTTTTTTGGCTTACCCCAACAATCCGACCGGAATTCTCTATCCGCGCGCCGAGATCGAGGAGCTCTTGACCATCGAAGACGCGCTTATCGTCGCAGACGAGGCCTACTACCCCTTCGCCCAGGCGACGGTCATAGACAAGCTCGCGACCCACCCCCAATTGATGGTCCTTCGCACCCTGTCAAAACAGGGACTCGCTGGGATGCGCTTTGGGTGGCTTGCTGCGGATAAGACCTGGACCCACGAACTGGAAAAGGTCCGCCTGCCGTACAATATCAGTAGCGTCACCGTGGCGACGATCGGATTCGCGCTCGACTACAAGGACGTGTTCGAGGAGCAAGCGCGAAGGATCCGAGAAGAGCGAGCGCGGCTTTTAGGTGATCTGCGTGCGTTGGCGACCGTCTGGCCAAGCGAGGCGAATTTCCTTTTGTTCAGGCCGCATAAGGCCCACGAGGCCGGCCGTATCCATAGGGAATTGGAGGCCCAAGGAATTCTGATCAAGAATTTGAGTCACCAGGCGGGCCTTGCCGGTTGTCTGCGGGTGACCGTGGGGACGCCGGACGAGAACTCGGCCTTTCTTGCGGCTTTGTCTCAGGCCTTATAAGCTTTACATGGCCATTGGCCCTTAGGAGTCTCTGTGCGCACGGCGAGCGTTGTGAGAAACACCCTGGAAACCCAGGTCAGCGTCGCGTTGACCGTTGATGGTAGCGGAAGCGCACATCTGACGACCGGTTTGCCGTTTTTTGAGCATATGCTTGACCAGATCGCGCGCCACGGTCTTTTCGACCTTAAGATCGAGGCTACCGGCGATCTCTCCGTCGATGCCCACCACACCGTGGAGGACGTGGGAATCACCTTGGGCCAGGCCCTACATAAGGCCATGGGAGACAAGGCCGGGCTGCGCCGCTACGGTCACGCCTACGTGCCCCTCGACGAGGCCTTGAGCCGCGTTGTGGTCGATCTTTCCGGACGCCCCGGTCTTTTTTATCGGGCAAGCTTCGTTCGCGCCCGTATCAACGATTTTGATGTCGACCTCATTGAGGAATTTTTGCGCGGGTTTGTGAACCATGCCCAAGTCACCGTGCATGTCGACGTCGTGACGGGCCACAACGCGCATCACGTGGCCGAGACGATATTCAAGGCCTTCGGGCGCGCGCTGCGCATGGCGCTTGAGCGCGATGATCGGGCCCCGAGCCAAATTCCCTCGACGAAGGGAAGTCTGTAGCCGCGCATGGCGAGCGTCGCGGTTTTGGACTACGGCATGGGGAACCTACGTTCCGTGGTGAAGGCCCTGGAGCACGTTTCCCCGAAGACGCGTGTGGTCCTTGCGGCCGACGCTCGTAGCGTGGCCGCGGCGGATCGTGTGGTATTTCCCGGCCAAGGCGCGATTAGAGGTTGCATGGAAGCGTTGAGGTCAGAGGGTTTGCGCGAGGCCGTCACATACGCAGCGC
>JAJYPQ010000287.1 GCA_021795255.1 Pseudomonadota bacterium | reverse complement strand
CTCGGCGACGGGCCCACAGGCCGCCGCAACGCCACCGTCGTAGTGATCGGTGGATAACAGATCCCGGTGTTGGCGCAGCCCTGATAGCGACTGGTCACGACAAGCACCGCCGGTACGGCGCCCTGCAGATGGTAGGGTAGGGTCAAGGCAACGGACTGAAAATAGACCGGTATGCTCCCTAGGCCTGGGAGTACGAGCCGTCGTCCCCGCGGCAGCTGATAAGATCCCAGGGTCACGGGTGCCGGGCGAATCTGCACGTGCACGTGGCGGCGATAGAGGTGATAGCCCGGTGCCACTCGCCAGCGGACATCAATACGGTGGTGCGGTGCCAGCACAGCGGTAAAGCCAAACGCCTGATCGGGCGGCAACAGGCGCGCCTGCGCTAATTCCACCAAACCAAGGATTGCCCAGAGGCTGATCCAGAGCAACCGAACGCCGACCCTTCCCATTACCGCATGCTCTTAATGAGGACCTGCAGTGCGTGGGTTCCCAGGGGACCGATGACGAACTTAGCCTGACCGCCTTTCGTTTTATAGGCCAGGATCGGTACGATCGCGTAACCGGCCGCAGCCACCACCGACTGAAGAGCGCGATGCAGGGCCTGATGGACGGCCCGACTGGGGATCGTCAACGGAATCTGCATCCCGTGCTGGAAGGAGAAGTGGGCCTCTCCGCGCAGCAGCATCTGTCGAGGATCTTTGGCCATCAGGATGGCCGCAGCCTTTGCCGAACTGGTGGTTGTGAGATACCCCACCGGCACGGCCCGGACGGTCAAGTGGTCAGGACCAATCAGAGGCTTCAACTCGTTGAATAGCAGGTGGCAATAGGGACAATTGGGGTCGAAAACGTCATAAAGGATCTTGGGCCCATGGCCAAACGCGATCCATTTCGCGTGCCCGAGCTGCGTATAAAGGTGGGCGGCCCGCACCGACCTTGGTACCGCCGCATGAGCGTAACCCCCCATGATCAAAGTTAGCACGACCACGCCCGCCCAGGCCGGCCACGCTCTGGCCGCATACCGCCGTGATATCCGTGTCGACAGGCTTTCTCGCTCCGCATTCATCATGACAACCCTCGCAAATCGCGTGTGGTCCGGTCTGCTGGCAATGCCTAAGACCGATTGTAGACTATGGCAACATAATGGCTGTTGCCGCGCTCGAATCAATATCTTGCCGACAAGAGCAGCCCGATAATAGGGAGACGCGGGGCGCTGCGATTATAGTCCCTTGCGGTCGCCTTAGGCCTTTCGATTCCAGGTCAGGAACATCACCAGAAGTTGGCGGTGCGCTTTACCGGCGCCGCGGTTAGCATCTGTACCGTGACCGCATTCACCTGGCCCTGCGGCCGCGCTTGCGCCTTATCGACTCGCGCCTTCAATTTTCAGATGGCTCATGATCCTTGAACGACGCCACGAGATGCGTGCGGCCGTCCTGTGGATGACCCGTGTGCTTTGCTGGCGCACAAGCGACGCGTCCATAATGAGGGGACGCCGTGTCGATGTCCCTGCAGGTGGCCTAGCCCCGACGAAGCGTGTCTATTCACGCCAAGCTGCTCGGACCTACGCCGCCCATGAATAACGCACGTTTTGTGGAGGCGGTCCGCACATGATCGCAAGCTATCAAGCCTGCGCCAACGCTGACATCTTTATATTCCTTGTGGCACCCGTACCGTGCCGCTCACCCGGGGCCGGGCGAACCGCCTGCCTAAACACGTACGGTAGCCCTCACGCAACCCGCCAAGACCGATCCGCAGACACCTCCGTGGACGACCTGGCTCGTGCTTCTTGTCGCCGGTATCCGTCTTGTGATCACGTCCTACATCTTTCCGATCGCGCCGATCCAATCTGCCACCACCATCAGCCAGAGCACACAGGCCGCGCGCATGTTTGGGTGCTACAAACTCCAGATCCCGTGTGCAATCCGGGGCAGCACGAGCGCCTCGACCGCGACGGTCAGACGCTCGGCTTCTTTACTCTTGACATGGGCTCGGTGCTTATCGTCCGCCATGCATCCCAGCGCCGCTCACCCTAGGTCTTTGGGGGCCGCTTGCGATCAACTGTCATTGTGCTAGGATCTCCAGACACGATCAAAAAGTCAAACGACCGTGATCGCCGCGGGACAGAAGTCTGTCCATCCGCTAATATGTCCAATTATGCTCAATAATAGGAGTTTTTCCCTCATGAACGCCAGAAAAACTATTGTTCCGTTTGCTGCTGCATCAGCACTAGCCTTATCCGTGTCGGCGCTCGCCGCATCCCCAGCCGCAAATCCATTTGCCGCGGACGTGGTTCATACCGGCCAATTGGTCAAGGTAAGCGCCGGCGGCTGCGCCAGCAGCGGTATGATCAAGGCCCACGATGGCAAGTGCAGCGCGCGATATATGAAAGAGCACCATCTCAAAGCAAATAAATCCTAAAGCGCAACGATTGTCCTAACAGGGCCGCAACGGAACTGAACTGTTGGCCATGGCAGAGCAAAAGAGACGAGAAGTCTCCGGCACAGGCCTCGGTTTACGGCGCGAATTCCTCACCGAACTGCGCACCGAGGCCTTGCCCCATAGCGTGGACTTCCTTGAGATCGCCCCCGAGAATTGGATACATATCGGGGGCGGCCTTGGGGCTCACCTTCGAGCGCTCACGGAGCGTTATCCGTTCGTGTGTCATGGCTTATCGTTGTCGCTGGGCGGGCCCGGGCCCTTAAACGAGAGGCTACTACGCGCTATCAAGTTGTTCATGGCGACGCATGGCATCGCCTTATACACAGAGCATTTAGCTTATTGCTCCGGCACTGGTTACCTCTACGGCCTTCTGCCGCTACCGTTTACGGAAGAAGCGATAAGGCATGTAGCCGCGCGCATCGGGCAGACCCAAGATATTCTGGGTCACCGCATAGGGATCGAGAACACCTCCTACTACGCACGCATGCCGATCTCGGAAATGAGCGAGTTGGCGTTCACACTCGCGGTCCTAAAAGAGGCGGACTGTCTCCTACACTTGGACGTGAACAACGTCTATGTCAATAGCGTAAACCATAAGTTTGATGCCGCGGCCTTTATTGACGCCCTACCGAGCAGTCAGATCGCCTACATGCATATCGCCGGACATGACCGCCTGAATGACGATTTACTGATTGACACCCATGGCGCGGCGATCACTGATCCGGTCTGGGCCCTCCTCGAACGCGCGTACAGACGGCACGGGGCCGCCCCGACCACCTTGGAGCGCGACATGCGCATCCCGGCACTTGCCGATTTGGAGCCAGAGCTCGCTATGATCGGCACACTGCAAAGGAGATGTGACCATGCCCTCAAGCAAACCGCCTCAGGTGAATGCGCTATCTGACTTCCAGATCGCCTTCACTCGTCACCTGCGCGACCCAAAACACCGCATACCGCCGACTGGCCTCGGCCCGCGTGCGCGCATCCGTCTTTATAGCGACCTGATACTGAACGACATAGACGTACACCTATCCGCATGTTTTCCCATCGCACAAGCGGTAACGGGTAGGCGTGCTTGGAAGGCGCTGGTTCAGGACTTTGTAAAGCACCACGACTGCGCAACACCCTACTTCCATGAAATCCCAAACGAGCTTATTCGGTACCTGGAAACAGAACGCGGCCACGGAGAAAACGATGCGCCCTTTCTTAAAGAGCTTATACACTACGAGTGGAGTGAGCTTGTCTTATCGATATCGGGAGATTCTACCCCTCGCGTCTTCCAAGTAAACGGCGTCCTTGCGGAGGGTATCCCGGTCCTCAATCCTATTCTCGCGATCACCGATTATCGCTACCCGGTGCACCTGATAGGTCCACGCTTTAAGCCTGACTTGCCGCCACGGCCGACCTATATCCTTGGGTTTCGCGACGCTGCGTATCATGTGCGCTTTCTTTCCCTCAATAACGTGACTATGCGTTTAATGGCTATTCTTATGGATGAGAGGTTGAGCGGATATGACGCCGTACAAAAAGCAGTACGAGACTACTCTCTTCCCGATCCCGACACGGCGATCGCAGGGGGTCTTGTGATCCTCCAGGACCTCCGTAATGAGGGTGCTATTCTAGGGACCCGGCAAGGATTGCTGTAAATGTTCGCCGCCCATTTTTACTAGCGCTGGCATTTCACCCCGAAAGAGAAGCGTGAGCGCCGTGCGTCAACGCGTTTACGACAGCCTGAAAGATTGCCGCGAGTGGGGCAAATGGGGACACCTTCCAGGAAGCGCGCCGCCAGAGACCTTGTGCTGCGCTTTAGTCGTGCGCGGAACGCTCTCGCCCTAACTGTCGGTAAACGCGACGATCAGGTTCTCCATAAAGCGCAAAAGGTTAAGAGGCGTCGGAGGCACATTCAGGGCAAGGAATCGCATAGCCGCATTCCTTTTGCGGGCACACCTTTTCCGTCCCGCGGCGCTTTGTCGTCTTCACCGTAAGGATAGGGTGACCACATTGCGGGCAGGGTTCGGCAAGCGGCGGATTCCACACCGCGTATTTGCACTCGGGGTAGCGAGAACACGAGTAGAACAACTTACCGTAACGGGACTTGCGCTTAAGCAAGGCGCCTTGTTTGCATTCCGGACAAGCGACCCCGGTATCCGTAGGCTTTTCAAGCGGCTCCATATGCCGGCAAGCGGGGTAATTACTGCATCCGATAAAGCGGCCATAGCGACCGCGTTTGATCACGAGCGCCCCCTGGCATTCGGGGCACTGCCGATCAGCGATCACCTCGGGGCCCGGGGCATCGGCGTCCTCGCCCAGATTGCGCGTGTAATCGCACTCGGGATAACCGGTACAGCCTATGAAGTAACCGTTGCGGCCGAGCCTTTTTGAAAGCGGCTTCTGGCACTGGGGACAGGTCTCTTCCAGCACCTCAATGCCGGGACGCTCGGCATCTTCCTTATCGCTCACCTGGCGATGAAACTCGACCCAAAAATCTCGCAGTAAGGGGACCCATTCCTTTTCACCACGCGACACCGCGTCTAAATCATCCTCAAGACGGGCGGTAAACTCATAATCGATATATTGCTCGAAGTGTAGGGCCAAGAATTTATTCACGACGCGGCCGACATCGGTGGGCTTGAACCTACGCTTATCCAGCACCACATACTCGCGCTGCTGCAAGGTCGAGATGATGGTCGCGTACGTCGAGGGGCGGCCTATGCCGTAGGCCTCCAGGGTCTTCACGAGGCTCGCCTCGGAATACCGCGGCGGTGGTTCGGTAAAGTGCCGCTCCTTATGGATCGTCTTCACGTCGATCTGATCGTTTTCGCGCATGTCCGGAAGGAGACGATCGGCATCGTCCTCGTCGCCCTTGCGATCATCCGCGCCCTCCTGATACACGGCCATAAAGCCTGGCACCAGCACCACCGAGCCCGTGGCTCGCGACACATCCCCCGGGCCCGCCTCGAGATCGACCGCCATGGTGTCGAGCACAGCCGGGATCATCTGGCAGGCCATGGTGCGCCGCCAAATGAGGTCGTACAGCTTCAGCTGATCGCCAGCGAGCAAGGCCTTCACGTCCTCCGGACTCCTAGCCACCGATGTCGGACGGATGGCCTCATGGGCCTCTTGCGCGTTCTTCGATCGCGTCTTGTAGAGATGTGGGGCTTCCGGCAGGTTGCTGGCTCCAAAGCGCTCCTTGATGACCGCGCGAATCTCGGCCAGAGCGTCTTGCGCCAAGGTCACCGAATCGGTACGCATGTAGCTTATGAGGCCTACGGTCTCGCCCTGGATCTCGACACCCTCATAGAGCTGCTGGGCCGTGCGCA
>JAJYPQ010000286.1 GCA_021795255.1 Pseudomonadota bacterium | reverse complement strand
GACATGACAGCGGCTTTATCGCTGGCGTGGACCTTGTGAGGGAGACGCGAACGGACGCGGCATGGGGGCGAGAGCCGGGGCTTGCAGGACCACGGAGACGAATGGAGAACGAGCGCGGATGCCGGGGTTAAAGGCCTAGAATGGGGGTACTGGTGGTAAGGGTCGGGGTGAGATCGTGGCTTGTGGGGCTTCTCAGGCGGCCGTTTTTTGGGATGGGATGAGCCAGCTTTCTGCAACACAACGATCGCCGATGGGAAAGGCGCGGAGCCCGCGCCGTTGCCAAAGCGCATGCGGCCCATCACTGCGGCCCCGCCTCTTTGTCGATCGGGGTGACCCCGCCCGTCCCGTTGCCACCGATGCCCCCGCCTGTTTTCTTGCCAGGGCCCGCGTCTGGCTTGGCGGAAGCGACCACCACACCCATCACTTTGTTCATGTGCCCTTGCATGTCGCTGGCCGCGCCCAGGGCGTCCTGGCCGCCCCCGATCCATTTCAGAACCCGGTCCGGGAGGATGGTCATGACCTTCACGGCGTGTGTGCAGACGTAGATCAGCATCCCGATCAGGACGATCACGAGCCCGTTGGCCTCAAGGGCCTGGGTGATCGACTGCGTGCCGTTAATGTAGGACGAGGCATATCCCAGGAAGGAGATGCCGACAAGCCAGGCGGCGGCCTCCATGAGCGCCATAGCGAGGAAAGCGCCGATTGTGATCAGGATCGGACGCAGCACAAGCCCGGCCACCATCTGGTAGCCCATCTGGGCGCGTTGGGGCGCCCAGCCCTCACCCTCAAAGGAGACGTGGGCGGCGGCCCAGAGGGGGGCTGCGATCATGGCTTCGGCCACCATCAGCATCCAACCCATGGCCGCCGACAAGAAGGCGATTAAGGGGAGCGCGGGAAGCCATATCGCGAGAGCAAACCCGCCGATCAGAAAACCTGCGATCAGGGTAAAAGCGATGGCGAGAAAGCCCTTCAGGAGCTTGGCGACCACATCGGCGACCACGCCACCGAACACCGCGCCCAAAGGGCCGCCGGCCAGGGAGCTGGCGGCCTTGGCGGCCGGACCGGAGAGAACCTTGACCGCCAGCCAAGTGATCATAAGCCCGCCCGCGATCGTCAACATCAGTTGCCCCGCCTCCATAAAGAGGATGAGGGGGTTTCCGGAGGACAGGGCGCTGGCTGCGCCCCATACCGTTTGGTGGGCGTTACCCCATCCGCCGCTCGATCCCAGGAAGACGTACAAGATGGCCTCGACCGGGATCATTAGCACGCGCGACACCAGGCCCGACGCATCGCTCTTAACCTTTCCCCAGATGCGGCTGACAAGGCCCTGCGATTGTGTGGATCGCGCGGACGCGCCGATCAGCCTTCCTAAGGCGGTGGAGGGGTGGGCACCGATCGCCTCGGCCTGCAGAATGACTTGTTTGCCGCGCGAGGCGGCCGCCAGGGTCTTGAGCGACGGAGGGGATGAAGAGGTGTGGGGTGAGGCCAGGTTGTGGTCGCTCTGGTCCATGCGCGCCAGGTTGAGCCAGAGGCCGCCTATAGTCAGCCACCCCTCCTTTTGCACGAGCGTGACAATCTTTTGGGTGTTGGCCTGGCCGACCAACATGCGGAGGACGCCGCTGCTGGCCTGGTCGATCGGGGCGTCGAAGGCCTGCGCCGCTTGCGCGAACGTCTGTTCGGCGCCCTGAATCTGCGCCACGGTCGGGGCGTAGGGCTTAGACGGCGTCACTTGCGGCACGACTGCGCCGCCGGCCACGGCCTGCGGCGGTACGGTGCCCGCCGGATACGCGGGCGAGGGGATCACCAGTCCGCCCGTATGGGCGTCGATCGGGGCGCGCCCGGAGCCTAAGAGCGCCGCGAGCGGGGCCGTATCAGCGGCCGCAGCCTGGAGGCCTTGGGCATCGGCGCTGAACATCAAATTCTGCGCCTCGCGCAGGGACGCAGGGTTGTTGACCTGTCCCAACAACCCGGAGGTAAAGCCGTGGCTGGGAAGATTGAGCGGCACGCGATAGCCGACCCCACCACAGATATCCGCCGAGGCGGGAACGGTCAGCGCCTTATAGGTCTGCGGGTTCTTGATATGAACCCACTGGACTTCGGTTACGTCGGACGTGGAAGTATTCTTGAGAGTGCGGCTCCAGATCGTCCCGCCTTGAGGCGTGCTAAGCGTGGCAGAGGTACTGCCCCCGGCCGCCGCGGTGGTCAACTCGTCGACGTACCACTGGTCGGGCGTGGCCTTGGCCGGGTTGTAGTTGTTCAACTGCGCGCCGGCATGGGCGTTGTAGTAGGCCGCACAGGACTGACTGGCCAACAAGGCGGCGGCCATGCTGGTCCCGGCCGGCGACGAGGGGGCTACGACCGCAGGCCGGCTCACGAACGCCTGAATCATGACGTCAGCGGCCTTGTTGGCGATCCCCATGCCCGCCATGGTGCCCCACAGGACCAGGGCCTGGATGAGGGAATACCCGCCGAATACCGGCATCAGGGAGCCTGCGCCGATGATGACGCGGACCGGCGCCCAGAAAAGGGATCCGCTTTTGCCCATCCATTCACCCCGATTGGCGGTGTGGAGGATGCTCGTGAGGGAGCCGAACAAGGTCATGAGTGCGACGATGAGCAGAATCCCGGTATTCATGACGCCGAAGCCCGCGGCCAGCACACTGCCGGCCCCTGAGGTCGCAGATGTTCCCGAAGAAGACGCCGATGCGGACAAGATGCCGCCGTGCGCGATCGTCGTCACTTCAGGCCCGAATATCCGCTGCAGGAGGTTGTAGCCCAAGTCCTGGGGCGCGAGCGGGTAAAAGATGAAACCAAACAGGTTTCCGTTGGATGACCCCGGGGCCAGGGCGGGCAGTGTGACGCTGGCCGGCGCGTAAGAGGCGCTGGCCGCGTTCATCGCGGGTGCCGCAGGGGCTACCCCCGCGAAGGCCGGAGAAGCGGCGCAGGCGCTGACCAGGAGAATGATGGCTGCGATCAGGCTTGTTCTATTATGGGTGCCGGTCATACCGTACTCCTCGCTGTGTTCCTACTATCCGGGGCTCGGCGAAATCCGAACCTTACGGCTCCTGCTCCTGGTCGCGCTCCTGCTCCTGGTCTTCCCGGTCTTGCTCTTGGGCTGGCGGCGCCGCCATGCCGGGCTGCTGTTGTTGAGAAGTGGCCGCCGCGCCCTGAGCCTGAGAGGTCAATCCCAAAATCTTCGCCGCCAGGCTGGCGCCAGGCAGGGCCATGTCCAAGACGTGCCCAACCAGATCTTCAGCAACGTGATCGCCAATGCCCGGCTCCGGCTTTATAGCTGTCGCTGGCAAATCCATATCTTGGGTCGGTTGGGGATTCGTCACTGTGACGGCTTGCGCCTGTTCCTTTTTCTTTTTCTGGTCCGGCTGGGCTGGCGCTGCGCTGGCCGGCGGGGCCGCTATGTCGGGCGGGGTCTTGCCCCATGCGGGCGGCTTGTAGCCAGGCCGTATCCAACGGGCGTCCACGACCGGCTCGCGTAATACGGTACGGGGGGTCAGCGGCCAATCCAGGATGGCGGCTTGGCCGCCTCCGAACATCAACGCGCGGGGACCACGAAGGCGGCCCCGCCGATCGACCTGCATGCCAAGCTCCTGCCCAAAAGACGCGGGCATTAAAATAGGTTCCCTGATGCGTTGCCAAGAAGAGCTGTGTTGACCGCGCTGGTCGCTTCCGGCCTGTTGGGAAATTTGGTGCTGGTAGCGCTCAACCTCGCGATCCCCAAGCAGCCGCGAGGCCCACTCTTGGTCCGCGCCCGCCGTCAACTTGCCGATGATCTTGATGTCGCACTGGCCTTCCCAAATTTGCGCGATATCTCTGTCATACCCTTTCCTTACCCCTGCGAGCGTCTGGAACCCCACCACGACGCGCGCGCCTTTACTGCGAAGCGTTGTTAATGCCGTCGTTATGGAAGGAATGTAACCGGCCTCCGGAGCCTCGTCGATGACAAGCCATATCCGGCGCTGCTCCGGTGCCGCGTCGGGCATACCGCCGACCTGCAGTACCACGCGCTCGATGATCGAAGCCGCCCACGATTGGCTCATCAGCTTCGACTGTTCGCTCCGAAACCCCACCACAACGGTGGGCGGGGTCTTTCCCGCCAACCATCCGCGTACGCTCCATCCCGGATTCTTGGCGTGGTCGTTGGCCGCCACACCCAAATGGATGACGTTCGTAAGGCTGGTGACGATTTGAGTAAGAAACCCCATAGTCGTTCGGTTAGGCCCCTCAGCATCGGGACCGCCGAGCAGCGTGACGCAGAGCGGCGCCTCGCGGGCAATGACACTTTGAAGGCGCTCGAAATCCGACAGCGCCGCCGCACACTCGTAGGCCAGATGCGCCATACCCCACTTTTCCTGGTACCGGGTTTGCAAATCGATGACGAGACCTGCCAGCAACGCGCGACTTCCCTGCATCCACATCGGGTCGGACTTTGACCCGCCCGGTGGTTCCTGAATCAAAGTGGCCACAAGCGCGTGCGCTTCGAGCGGCGTGCGGATATCGCGCCCAAGGACCCAGCGGCTTGAGCGCGCGTCTGTTGGGGACAAAAGCGTGAAAGGCTCGGGGATCTTTTGGGTGAAATCGCCTTTCGAGTCGAAGATCAAAATCAAGTCGCCTCGCGTTATCGCCTGCTGAACCCAAGGCCAAAGAATGGTCGTTTTGCCCGCACCCGTCCCGCCAACCACCATGAAGTGCGTGACTTCTTGTCTCTGCGAGATCGGTATCGCGGGGTGAATGCTGATCCCCACCGGCTCGCCATTTGGGGGCTTAAGAGCCCATGCGATCGGTTTTGGGTCGCGGTGCAAAACGTAGCCACGAATATGGCGCTCAGAAGGGATGGTGAGGAACCGCCAGACGCCCACCGCGGACGCCACACCCACCATCACGGCGATGGTAACGGGGATGGCTCCCAACCATCCCCAGGGGCGGAGAAGAGGGCCATAGGCGACGACGAGCCGCCAGAGACCTAACAACCCCAACACCCGACCATCATATATATGGAGCACCGCCTGCACCCCACTAACCCAGCCGCCGACAGCGGCCAGGGCGCCGGCCACTGCGGAGGTTTCGGTCCGCAGCCCATGCGAGTTTGGATCATTCAGCCCGCTCATTGGGCACCCCCCCGCTGTGGCTCGCTCGTTGCGAGGTGTCTGGCCCAAAGCGCGTCGGCGCGTGAAAGTTTTTGGATCTCACGAACCGCGTTAGGGCCCTGGTACTCCACCGAAATTGCGTAGGCGAGCAACCACATTTGATAGTCGGACCAGCCGCTCGCCCGGAAAAGGGCGTCCACGGCATCGGTGTCGTATTTCACCCTCACGTTATCTGGGTATCCCAGCAAACCCAGGTCTTTAAGATCCGCACGCCGCGCGCGCCCCTCTGGCTTCGCGCTGGGCTCCGCAATCAGCGCGCGCAGTTTTGCAAACTGCAAGCGGACGCGCTCGTTGTCCGTTAGGTCAGACTTCTGTTTCTGTGTCATAGGTGTCACCTCCGTTTGCCTTCACTATC
Organism: Pseudomonadota bacterium; assembly: GCA_021795255.1. The sequence continues at coordinate 246 of JAJYPQ010000286.1, read as the reverse complement.
AGGGGCTCAACGAAAATCGCCCCTACATTTCCAGATCGAGATCCATTTCCCGCGCACGCTTCGGGCGCTGGGCTGGCGTCCGGCCCGACTCCTGATCCCTCTCGACCTCATGGACCTCATGGGTTTCCTGCTGTTGTGGGTGTTCTGACCGCACCTGCTCACGGGCCTTTTGCAGCGCATCGGGCTCCTGACCTTGGGCCGCCCGGGTTGCATCGAGCGCGGTTTCCCGATCCGCGACGCGCGCCC
>JAJYPQ010000285.1 GCA_021795255.1 Pseudomonadota bacterium | reverse complement strand
GCGAGGTGGCGGTCGTTACGGGCATTTTCCCGTCCCATTCCCCCCGGTGTTTTCAAGCCGCGTAAGGGGCCGCTTGGCGCATCGCCCAAGGCCGCTAAGAGGGTGGCTACGACGTGCTTACAGTTGTACCCCACGGGACAGTCGCACGTGCCCTGAAGCGGCGGTTGGGCGCCGATCCGCACCGCGTAAGACCGCCCGTGGCTTCCCCGGACCGTGGCCCGGATGATGCCCCCCTCCGTTCGGGCCCAGCTCAAGACGCGTTCCTCAGCGTAATAGGCCTCTCCGCGCTGAAAAGCCCCTGCGGATACGGCCCGCGCTATGTCAGTGCGTGTGTAGATGGAGAAGTCCTCGCCCGAACCCGATCTTTGTCTTTGCGGCAGTGTATCGAAGCCTCGGTACGCAACCAAGGGCGGCGAGCGTTTCTGCTCGTATGGCGAGAGTCTACGCCTGCCGGCCGGTATGGCCCGGGACGGCGGGACCCAACAGCGCCCCGGCGGCTAAAGCCCGCTTGACGTCGTCTACGGGACGCAGGAGCGACGCTGCCGGTATGTTCAAGGCGGTGGCGAGCCGGCCTAGGCAGTCGATCCCGATATTGCGCTTACCGTGCTCGAGGTCGCTGACATAGGCTCGGTTAACGCCGCTCAGGGCGGCCACATCGTCTTGCGTGAGGCCCCGGGCGGTCCGGGCCTGCTTTAGGTTCATCGCAAGATAAAGGCGTTCGACAGCCGTCCCCATGAAACCAATTTTATGGTAACGACAAGTGTATTGGCAAGGCCATGCCGCCCCCGTTTTTGTAGACTGCAAACTATGGATACCCTTGCCAAGCGCTTGCGTTATGCCCGAGAGCGAGCGGGATTTTCGCAGTCAGAGCTGGCGAGGCGCGTTAAGCTTAGGCCACAAGCCATCCAGTTTATCGAGGCCGGCCACGTGCGCCGTCCGCGTACCTTGGTCGAGATCGCCAGGGCGCTCGCGGTCAATCCGGCATGGTTACTGCTAGGGGAAGGCTCGGTGGAGGTTGGTGTGCGCGAGGCGCAGTCGTCCTACCAGGGCGAGCCTTCGCTTAGCGAAGAGGCGGTCGTGGTCGCTAGGCTCTGGATGGGCTTGCCGAAAGGCCAGCGCCTGGCCTTGAAAGAGGTCCTTATCGCCTTGCTAAAGACCCGTTCCTAACGGCGCGTTTCCTCTGAGAATGAGGCTGCCCCTTCCTTCCGGGCTTGTCGCACTGCTTTGCCCTGATCGGACCTGAACCGCGTTTCCCCCTAAAGCCTGGGAGGCCCATCCTTTTTGTGGTCATGGGCTTTTGGGTCGATTCCTTGGCCGCCTTTGCCTGCTAGGCTGCCGGACTATTCTCGCCAGGAGATCCCATGGCTGCTTTCGACTGCGGTTTTCGTCGTTCGACTCCCCCATTGTCTTTCGTCCCAGAGTGCGGCGTTTGGCATCTCTGGCGTTTTCGGTTCGGGTTTTCACGTTGTGCCTTTCATGCTCTCTGCCGTAAGCGCCGCGCGGGCTCGACGTCTTTTGCGGACCGGGGTTCCCAGTTAGCGTGGGTCTTGCCATGAACGCCCCGACACGGCGGAGTTCGTTTGAAATCGAGGCGGGGGTTTCGGTCTCCGGCTCATCGCGCGTGCTCAAGGATAATGAGATTTTTGCGATCATGGACCCGAGTGGCGATATCTTCCCTGATCAGCAACAGGGAGTCTTCCGCGCCGAGACGCGCTTTTTGTCGCAGTGGGAACTGCGGCTCAACGGTCAACGCCCGGTGTTGTTGAACTCTACCCTAAAGCAGGACAACTCACTCCTACTTGTCGACCTCACCAACCCGGAACAAGCCGAATACGGTCTCAGCCAAGGAACGGTGCACATGTTTCGGACCCGGTTCCTTTGGCGCAATGGAAGCTATGAGCGTCTGAAGGTCGTCAACTACGGCGGCACGGCCACAACACTGGACGTTTCCCTCTGCTATTCCGCGGATTACCGTGATATTTTCGAACTGCGGGGCCTGGTGCGTCCGGCGCGCGGCCGGGCGTGCGGGACCGAGGTCCGAGGGCCACGCGTGATCCTAAGCTATGCCGGTCTCGATCGGATCACGCGTCGCACCCTGTTCCAGTTCTCAGGAAGCGCTACCACCTTGACCGAGACCGCGGCCCAGTGCCTTATGCGTTTGGAACCTGGCGAAGAGGCGGCTTTATTCATAACAAGCGCCTTCTGGGAGGGCGATGACGAGCCTGTGGTGCGCGATTACGACACCGCCTACTCGGAACAAACCACCGCTCTTATGGGCGCCCAGGACAAGACCCGGCTCACCGGATCGAACCCCCAATTTACTCTCTGGCTCGATCGCTCGGCCGCCGACCTTGCGATGTTGATGACCGAGACCCCCTATGGCCGCTATCCGTACGCCGGCATACCGTGGTATAGCGCGCCGTTTGGGCGTGACGGCCTTATCACGGCGCTTGAGACCGTTGCGCTCGACCCCTCCCTAGCGCGCGGCGTCCTTGAGTCTTTGGCGATGTCGCAGGCCGATCATGTCGATTGCGACCGTAAGGCCGAGCCTGGGAAGATTCGGCACGAGACCCGCCGCGGAGAAATGGCCGCCTTGAATGAGGTCCCGTTCGGGGCTTATTACGGGTCCATAGACTCGACTCCGCTTTTCGTCCTGTTGGCGGCCTTTTACTACGAACGCACTGTCGATGGCCCCTTCCTCGAGCGATTGTGGCCGCACATAGAGCACGCACTGTATTGGATGGAGGCCTACGGTGATCGTGACGGCGATGGCTTCGTTGAGTATCCGCAAAAACCGGGTGCCGCCCTTGGTCATCAGGGTTGGAGGGATTCACCGGATGCAATCTTTGACGAGCGCGGCGAGATCGCCCTGGGATCGATCGCGCTCTGCGAGGTCCAGGCCTACGTCTACGCGGCTAAATCAGCCTTGGCTCCGGTCGCCAGGGCCTTGGGGTATGACATGCGTGCAGTGCAATTGCAAAGCGAGGCGCAAGCCCTACAGACCCGCTTCAACCGCGCGTTCTGGCGCCCCGACAAGCGATTCTTCGCCCTGGCCTTAGACGGCGATAAACGTCCGCTCGGGGTCTACGGTTCGCACGCCGGGCACGCGCTCTTCGCCGGCATAGCCTCAAAGGCCGCGGCGGCCGATGTGGCGGCCGCGGTCATGGATGAGACGTTCTTTTCAGGTTGGGGAGTACGGACCCTGGCCCGCGGCCAGCCCCGCCACAACCCGCTCTCCTACCATCATGGGGCAGTCTGGCCGCACGATAACGCCTTGCTAGCCGCGGGCCTCGCCCGTTACGGACACAAGGATGCGGTCGTCCGTATCACCGAAGGGCTCTTCGATGTCACGCGATTTACGGATCTGCATCGTATGCCCGAATTGTTTTCCGGGCTGAGCCGGCATCATGACGAGGCGCCTACACTTTATTCCGGGGCCTGCAGCCCCAGCGCCCTGGCCTCGGGTTCGGTCTTTCTGTTGCTGCAGTCTTGTCTTGGTCTGACGATCAAGGCCGCAGGCCCTGCCACTATCCACTTTGCTTACCCAAGGTTACCGGCGTTCTTGACTGAGTTGCGTATAGAGGGCTTACGAGTGAACGCCGCCACGGTCGACCTTGTCGTGCGGCGCTATCGGGAGGATGTGAGCGTTAACGTGCTCTTTCGCCACGGCGAGGTAGACGTCATAGTCGTCAGGTAACGCGTGTCGATCACAGGGTGCGGGGCCTCGGGTCTTATCTTCGCATCGTCATCACCCGGTGGTCGCGGCAAATCCCCGCGTCTATCGCCCTAGTGCCGAGGCCCGTCCTGATATAGACTTTTGCGCGGTGGCGATGAAAGTCGCCGTGTCGCTAAGCTCCGGGAGGGAATACACCATGCATATGCTCATTCGTCTGCCCATGTTTTGGTATTACATGGATTGTGTCGCTATTCTAGGCCCCATGTGGTCGATCTTAGAGGCCTTACTCAATCAAAAGGAGGATTGAGGCGAAGTTTTCGAGGCAACTCCAAAAAATGGAGCTTGGGCGGGGAGGCTTGGCGCGCGGTACTCTGATAACTATATGTTTTATATCCACTATTCCTAATTTATGGGACGTGGTACGGGGATTGCACTAAGGGCCGTACGGGAACATCCCCGTATTGGAGAAATGATTATGTCCCTGAGACTTCTCGCCTCGGCTGTCCTTCTGACCCTGACCGTAGCCCCTGCGTTTGCCGCGCATTCCTCAGTCCAAGCGGATCGTGTGGCCCTGTCCGCGGCCCGCGTGGCCCTGCATAAGGATTACGTCAATCGTGGTCGCGATCGCCACGCCCTTTACTTGGCCGCGCACCACCACAATGCCAAGTTAGAGCTCATGGCCCGTCATAAGATCGCCATCGATAACGCCGCGATTCGCCGCGATGCCGGGGCCTTGCATCGCGCCCAGATCGCCCTGCATCGCGACAGCGTAGCCCTCCACCACCCCGTCTTGCACCCCACCAGCCAGACCCGCAGCTAGTTCTGCCAGGGCGGCCCCGGTTTCGGGTCCGCCCTGTCTTTAGCCGCATACCCGCCTAGCGTCACCAGCCAATCGTAGGCACAATGGCCCTATGCCGCTTTATGAGTCCGAACTCTCCGCCGACCGCGTATCCTTCGTCGAGATATTAGGTCATACGGTCGCCAACATCACGCCTTCGGCCATGGCTACGGTGACCCTGTCCCTGGTTGTGGCCGAAGGAGGATTACTGACCTGGGCCGTTTACCTCGTCGTGGGGGTTTTGATGTTGCTTGTGGCGGCGCAGGTAGCCGCCTTGGCGCAAGAGGTGCCGGCCGCCGGATCGCTGTTCGTGTCCCTGAGTCAGGCCCTGCACCCTGCGGCCGGCGTCCTGAGCGGATGGTGCATGACCGGCGGCTATCTCGGCGCCTTGCTCGCGGCCCCGGTTATCGGCGGCCTGTTCGTGGCCAAGGCCCTCCCTATCGTCGGCATGGCCGTGCCCTGGCCTCTTGTTGCGCTAGCGTTTTCGCTGACATCCTGGGCGCTTACGGTCCGAGATGTCGAGCTTGCGACCCGTTACAGTCTTTTGATAGAGGCAGTGTCGTTGGTGATCATCGCATCGATAGGCGTGGTCACGCTTGCTCGCGTCGGTGTCTTTGACCGCGTGCAATGGCATGCGCCGTTTGCCGCGAGGCCCTTCTTTCATGCCATTACCTTGAGCATCTTGGCCTACGGGGGTTTCGAGACGGCCGCCAACTTCGGTCGTGAAGGCCGCTCCCCTACGCGCTCCGTTCCGGCGGCGATCCTCGCGGCCGTTTTGTTCAGTATGGTGTTTTACGTTTTTATGGCCTACGCCGAGATGGCCGGCTTTGCCAACCATCCTTCGCTTTTGGCGGGTACCGAGGCGCCCCTCAGCGCCTTGGCCGTGGGCGAAGGCCTTCCGCTGTTGGCCTTTTTTTCGGATCTCGCGATGGCGATAGCGGCCTTGAGTGCCACTATCGCGACCCTAAATAGCCTCAGTCGTCTTTGGTATTCGATGGGACGCCATAGAGTCCTGCCTGCTGTTTTCGGTGGGGTAGGGTCGCGGAAGACCCCGAGCTACGCCCTGCATGTTCTGGGCGCGTCTACGACCCTGTTTGCTGTGGCCGCCGGCGTGTTGGGATGGTCGCCGCTTGCGATCGTGAACCTGTTCGGGGTCTTTACCGCTCTCGGCTTCATTTTTATCTACATTTTTGCGATGGTCGCGGTGCCGGTGATGAGGCGGCGACGCGGTTGGCCGGTATCCTGGACTGCG
>JAJYPQ010000284.1 GCA_021795255.1 Pseudomonadota bacterium | reverse complement strand
GCGGATTGGCGCTCAACCGCCGCGCGCCCGCCGGCACGAGCGCGGTGAGTTCCGGCGACGGTGAGCCGTCGGCCTCAAAGACCTGCTCCGGATGGTAGCCGCGTAACCAGGCCTCCAGGAGCGCTAGGTGCTCGGGATTCTCGCGCACGGTGGCAAGTGGCACCTGATGGGCGCGAAAGGTGCCGGATATCGGCACGCCGTCTACGACGCTCGGGCCCGTCCACCCCTTGGGCGTGCGCAGAATGATCATGGGCCATTGCGGGCGTTTTGAGAATCCGTCCCGGCGCGCGGCCTTCTGAATGGCCAAAATGGCCTCATAGGACTGATTCAAGGCCGCCGCGAAGGCCTCGTGGACGCGCAACGGGTCATCGCCCTCGACCAAAAGGGGCGCATATCCATGACCGCGAAACAGGCTTTGCAGCTCTTCTTCGCTGATGCGCGCGAGCACCGTCGGACCGGAGATCTTATAGCCATTCAAATGTAGAATGGGCAGGACCGCGCCATCCCGGACGGGGTTTAGGAACTTGGTGCTTTTCCAGCTGCCTTCAAGCGGCGCGGTCTCGGCCTCGCCGTCGCCTACGATGCAGGCAACGACCAGGTCCGGGTTGTCAAAGGCCGCCCCGAAGGCATGCACCAATGAATACCCGAGTTCCCCCCCTTCGTTGATGGAGCCCGGCAGATGCGCGCCACAGTGGCTCGGCACCCCGCCTGGCGTCGAAAATTGCCGAAACAGCAGGCGCATCCCGGCCTCGTCCTGGGTGACCGGGTGGTGGATCTCGGCGTACCCGCCCTCGAGCCAGGCATTGGCGTTGCCGGCGGGCCCCCCGTGGCCCGGACCTATGATACTGATCATATTGACATCGCGTTCGATGATGAGCCGGTTTAGGTGCGCGTAGATGAAATTGAGACCCACCGAGGTGCCCCAATGACCGAGCAGGCGCGGCTTGATGTGGTCGCGCGAAAGCGGTTCACGCAAAAGCGGATTGGCCAGGAGATAGATTTGCCCGACTGTCAGATAATTGGCCGCCATCCAGTAGCGGTGCACGCGATCCCGCAGTTCCGGGGATAGGGCACCGGAGGCGGCGGGCGCAGGCGAAGGCGGGGGTGGTGTGCCGGTGGTCTCCACCATCGTCGACAGCGTGGCATCAAACGTGAACATAAGAGGCTCCTTCCTTGAGAGTGATAAGGGATTGGGTATGGCGAGCGATCATCCGGTCTTCGTCGGTCGGGATCACCCGGACCGTGACGGGGCTCGCCTCGGCGGAGATTATGGGCGCGTGTTTGTCATTGCGGGTGTCGTCTAGCACGATCCCGAGAAACGCCAGTCCCTGACAGATGCGCGCGCGAATGGGGGCCGCGCCCGCGCCGATACCGGCCGTAAAAATCAGCGTATCGAGCCCGCCTAAGGCGGCGGCATAGGCGCCCAAAGTCTTGCGGGCCTGATAACAGAACATCGCGATGGCCAACGCCGCGCGCACGTCCGTGCGCTCGCGCTCGAGAAGATCGCGCATGTCGCTACTTGTCGCCGAAACGCCCAATAGACCGGACTCTTTATTCAAAAGATCGTTCACGGCCGCCGGGGTCATTCCTTGCCCCGTCAAGAGATGCAGCACGATACCCGGATCCAGATCCCCGCAACGCGTGCCCATGACAAGTCCGGCAAGCGGTGTAAAGCCCATCGAGGTATCGATACTGTGCCCGTCGCGGATCGCCGCCATGCTCGCGCCGCTCCCCAGATGGGCGATCACCACACGGCCGTGGGCGGCCTTTGGGTCGCAGGCGCGCAGCGTATGCATGACAGACTCATAAGACAGCCCATGAAACCCAAGCCGCATAATGCCCATCTCGGCGAATCGTTCCGGTAACGCGTAGTGCTGCGCCACCGGGGGCATATGGCGATGAAACGCCGTATCGAAACACGCCACCTGCATGAGCGCGGGGTACAGTCTTCCAATCGTTTCGATATTGGCGCAGGCTTGCGGCAGATGGTCTAAATCCATGGGCGCAAGCTCACGCAGCGCCGCCTGCAACGCCAAAGTGATGCGCTGGGGTGTCCGGAAGCGGTGTCCTCCATACACGATTCGGTGGCCGACCGCTCGCAGGCCGCGATCAAAACCGTGATCGCGCAGCCAACCGACCAGGGCCATAAGGGCCGCGCCGTGATCGGCGATGGCGCCTTCGCGGTCCATGAGGACCGTATCATTCCCGTCCTTGATGTGCATCCGGCTATCGGACTGGCCGATCCGCTCTATGGTCGCAGACACAATCCGCGTCTCGCGGTCCGCCATCTGAAAAAGCCCGGCCTTGAGACTAGACGAGCCGCCGTTGATGGTAAGAATGAGGGTAGGGGAGTCCGCAGGATCAACCGGTGGTGATCCCGTCGGCGTAGGTTCCCTATTGGGTCGACCATTCACGGATGCGAGTCCCCTTTGCGGGTTCACTGTGACGCCCCGAACAGTGATCGATTATCCGCGCAAGCGGCGCCTATGGCGAGCCCCGCGTGCGATACAACCCCATGCCCCATGACAACGCGCCGTATCCGGTGGTGTCACATCAGTCATAAGAACCAAAGGCCTCTCTTTTAAGCGCCCTTCAAGGCGCATGCTTTCGATGCCCACCCGATCTCCAAGCCTTTGCGCCATACCTCTCGGGCTTTATTCTTCTCCTAGGAAGAATGACGGATGGGATCATGCGCGCTTTTATGGGCGGTCCTGCACCGCACGAATGCGCTTTCCCCCTGGCGCGCTCTCGCATGGTGACCCCATACCGGTCATCCGAGCGTTCAGGCGGGCCGCGGACATCACATCGCGTGTTCCCTCACGCGAGCCTTCCGTGCGCTTCACAGCCTCATTGAAGGCGCGCCATGTCTTGGCGTCGCCCGATCAGGCAAAAGAGGAGTCCGGGGATGCGGGTGCCCATAAGTGGCCTCGGCCATCGGAAACGGCCAGGGCGCTGATGATGGCGGCTACTGGTATAATGCGCATATATACAAAAAATGGGTAACGCGGTATGAGGAAGGGGCCACGTATAGCCGCCCACACGGGGGGTTCCCAAGACGAGGACTTAGGGCCTGTCGATCGGCTACGCCCCCACAGGCCATACGACCCGCCATGCGAAACGGGGGCATGGCCCCCCGCGTCGGATGTCGTCCGCGGCCCACAATGTCAGCAGCCCCTGCAGAGGATCGTGGGGCGCCGGCAATCGCCCGTACTCAATGACAGTCGCAAAGGGCCCAGTGAGTCGCTTCAGACGCTCCTCGTTGAGCTGAGCGCGGTACGCACGCGTGCCCCGAAAGGCGTCTTCCGTTATGCCACCCATGAAGAAGCGAACAGGGATCAGGAGCGGTGGCGCGCCGCTGCGGTCGTGGCACGCCAATCCCGGCCGGAATCCGTATGACCGAAGAGTATACCCGGGCGGCAACGTGGCAAGATGTCATTTCGGTTGCCCGCTATCCAAACGAGGTCGGTGCTGTTTATATGCTGGTGGGCGGCTACGCCCTGATCGCGCAAGGACTCAATAGGACATCCGAGGATATTGATATTCTTGTGCGCCCGGATGCGGACAACGCCAATCGTTGGATCGTGGCGCTTTCACGTCTTCCGGATGGCGCCGCGCGTGAACTGGCTGGCGAAACAGACTTACTGGAGCGCGATATCCATTACGGTATCCGTATCAACGACGAAATAACAGTCGATGTACTGGGGTCCGTTTGCGGTCTGACATAAGATGATCTCAAGGCCTATCGCATATCATTGACAGTCGATGATGTCACCATTCCGACACTCAATCTCGAAGGCTTATTGCTGACAAAGCAAGGGGTGCGGCCCAAAGATCGAATGGACGCCGCTATCTTGGAGCGTGCCCTGGAGGTTTTACGAGCCGCGACGAAATCCGGCACAAAATCCGAGCCGCCGAAACCATAAAGATGTCTGGGGTGCGTCAACCCCTCCTACACGAGCCCCAAGCGGGCTTGGTATGCAAAGACACTTGGAAAGCGGGCGAAGCCGGCTTCTCCTGTTCGTGCGGAAATTGGCGGCACTCAGACGTGAACGCGGCCGTCACCATGGCCGGTTTGGCAAAGCCTATCGATTCGGCAGCTACCAAAAAGCGCCGCAGTGCTCGGCCTGTAACCACGCGGCGGTTCGGGGGGAACTTGTTCGACTGGTTCACCGCTCCATTCTCTCAAAGGTTGGAAGCTCCACCAACCCGGGGCTGTTCAACGCCCCGGTAAGGGGACTCTTTATTAGTCGAGGACGAAGCCGGGATGTCCCTAGTGGGTTTATCCGACTTCTTGCGCCTAAATCCACAATTCGCAAAAATAGCCTTGAATAATTGCGTAAAATGCGCAAGTATTAACTCTTAATTTCTATGTTAAGGGCACATCTACATGCTGATCGAGTTCGCTGTTGCCAATTTCCGGTCGGTGTGGCAGCGACAGACGTTGAGTCTCGTTGCGAGCGCGGATACTGTGCATGCGCGCAATGTGATCTCCGAGCCAGAAGAGGGGTTGAGACTGCTTCGGTCTGCCGTGATTTATGGGCCCAATGCCGCCGGCAAAAGCAATCTCTGTCGGGCCCTCGAGACACTGAGGACGCTCGTGCAGCATTCCGTTACTGGTTTTCAGGAAGGGCAACCCTTGCCGATTACGCCGTTTCTTTTGTCGGAGACGGTAGCGAAGGAACCGTCGGAGTTCGAGATCATCTTCATTGCCGACGACGGGGTCAGGTATCAATACGGCTGCGCGGTCGACGCCGAGCGCGTCCACAAGGAGTGGTTGGTGGCCTACCCGCATGGGCGGCGACAGCGTTGGTTTGAGCGGGCTTTTGTGGGCGCCTCACGGACCTATGAGTGGTGGTTTGGGCCACACTTCAAGGCAGAGCGCGCGCAACGCAAGGTCTGGCAGGGATCTACTCGCACCAATGCGCTGTTTCTCTCAACCGCCATACAGCTCAACAACGAGCAGCTTAGGCCCGTTTTTACCTGGTTCACGCAGAAGCTTATCGTGCTACTTCCTGGCAGTGGCGTCAATTTCAATCCGCTTCTGAGTCTCAACTTGCTTCGCGAAGAGAGCGGAAAAGAAAAGATCATGCAGTACATGCGTGCTGCGGATATCGGTATCGATCGCTTAGAGCTGCTGGAGGAGGATATGCCTTCAAAGCCATCGACCGCACTGTTGCCGGGTGGTTTACGGGTACGATTGGAGATCGGCAATCCGGTAGGCGCCGCATCGCCCGCGCCAAAGCAGTTGCGGGTCCGGGCGTGGCATAAACGCACCGACTCCGGCAAGGAAGTGCCGCTTGATCTCGGGGATGAGTCGGATGGCACACGAAAGCTCTTTGAGTTTGCTGGCGGCTGGTTGCGTGCGCTCGAATTGGGTGCGACGCTCATTGTCGATGAATTGGATAGCAGCCTGCATCCCTATATGACGCGTTTTCTTGTCGGGCTTTTTCATAGTCACGCCAATGACAAGAATTCCCAGCTCGTGTTTACGACGCATGATACGACCCTATTGGACACGGATTTGCTGAGGCGCGACCAGATCTGGTTTGTGGAAAAGGATGAGCAGAACGCATCTCATTTCTATCCATTGCTCGAGTATTCGCCGCGGAAGGACGAGGCTCTGGAGCGTGGGTATCTGAAGGGCCGTTACGGAGCCATTCCGTTCATCGGCAATCTCGGGGCGCATTGAATGGCGCGGATCGCGAGGGCTAGAGGCAAGGAGTCATTTCGGCGCCAGCCCGGACGCAAATCCCCCCGGCCGATTACGCTTATCGTATGCGAGGGGGAAAACCGAGGAGGCGTATTTTGCCG
>JAJYPQ010000283.1 GCA_021795255.1 Pseudomonadota bacterium | reverse complement strand
AAGCGTCCGGCACTCTACTAGCCATTTGGCATGTTGTAACTTCTTGATTTTACAAGGAAATTGGGGTGAGCGATGGGATTCGAACCCACGACAACCGGAATCACAATCCGAAATAACTGCACTAACATATACGCCGTTGCACGATAATACACTGTTTCCATTGGCATTATTGTGCAGTCGTCACCCATGAGGATGCATCGAAACGCGTTCGCGTTACAGCAGGATTACAGCACGTTGCGGCTCGATTTTTTGCTGGTTATCGGAATAAGCGCCGCCTGCATCCTGATCTCTCTACGTCCTGACGTCAGGTTCGCGTGCGAACGTGGCATGTTTTAGGGGTGTATTCGCCGCCAGCAGCTATTTCCGTGCATGCATATTACCCCATAGGGAACGTATGAGGATGTGCAATGCGAATGCTGGATATAAATGAGGTGGCGGTGCGTTTAGGGATTTGCCGGCGGACGGCCGAGGCCATGCTGGCCGAAGGCCGCTTGCCGCGGCCCGTGCGTTTTGGGCGGCTGCGGCGGTGGAGCGAAGATCAGATGGACGCGTGGATAGCGGCCGAGGTCGCACGCTTTGGTGAAGGCTCGGCGATACCGGCGGCGCCGCGTCGAGGGCCTGGCAGGCCGCGCTCCGAATGAGCAGGACACCAACTAATCGTTAGTATGCGTTAATTTTTCAGGAGACGACATTTCTTCCTGGAGTCGTCAACCGTGCCACGCTTGCACCGCCTCGGCCTGATACTCCGGCGTATAGGCAGTTCTTGTGTGATTCTGGAATTTAGGATTTTGACTCATGGTAACCTCCGACAGGACAATTATCCCTGAACCGAAGGTGTTTGGGAAACCGGGGCAATGTCATAGTTACGATCCCGGAAACCTTCCGCGCACCGCCCCACCCTTGTTCACGCGAGATCGTAGGGTCATCGATTTGCGTTTTCTTCATCCCGTGGCGAAATGTCCCTGAGGTCGGATGAGCCGGCCAAAGAGTCGGCGGGGTCATCTCGCCGCGTTGTCGGACACCTTTATGAGGATTGCCACATGGTGGAATTTCACGATGCCGTTCTGTTTACCGTAACGTCTCTCATCATGGTCTTGGTGGTAGGTTTCGGAATCAAGGAAATGCGGCCCGTCTGGGCACAATTTCTTCTCATGGGGATGGCCGCGGTGACCCTGGTCGTGTCTACGACGAACGCCGCCTATCTCGCCCGAGCCGGCCATAAGGACGCCCCCTATACCGAGGAACTACCCGTAGTGCAAGAGGCGGTCGGCCTCACCTTCCGGCCGCGAATAGTCGTTCACTATCTCGACGTCATGCGCACCGGGCAACCGCTGGATCACTTTGCGCTTACCGCGCTTAAACGCGCGGTGGCCGCCGAGCGAAAGCGCGAGAACAAGGTATTGCGTCACCCTCGGGAAGTGCTGGCCCGCCGCAAGATCCGGGCGCTGCTCGCCCCCAAGAAAGGATGAATCGCCCGCCACGCCCTCCTCGCGCCAGTTGCTGGCAAGCGCGGCGCGCGGTTCATCCGCCCCCCGCCCGCCTATGACCATGAAGGCCCTGGCGCACGAGTCGGCCGCCTGTTTGCGGGCCCCCCGTGTGCGCGAGGGTCCCGGCGCTGTCCTGCTCGGGATTGCAAAACCGTACAAAAAGGACGCGATTCAGCGTGCGTTGATAGCCAATCTTGTGTCTTAAGTGGGGCCATAACGCAAGACCGATGCGATTGGATTGGACCCCCGCGCGTGAAGCCGGCAGGCGGTTGCGACCGGCAACGCGCAGGTCTTTTTGTGCCCCCCTTTCGCGAAGGGGCTCCAGACATCGTCCTTGTCTTGGGGCGGCTCCGGAATCCGAACCGCGAAGGCGTCTATCGCCTATCGCGAATACGGGCGGCGACAAGCGTGCCGGCATACGCCCGCCGGTGCCTTCGCGAAAAAAGACCGAGAAACGATTTTTCGGCTACGGATTGGCGCGCCCCGGATACGGGCGCTGGCAACGCATGTGTCTTTTGCAGGTCCCGTAGTCTGATTCCGTCCTTTTGCTCTATCGCCGAAAACCCCTGTTTCCGTGGACACCATTCATTGTCGCGCCGCATCCGCGCGACGGCGCTGATGGCCGCGAACGCGGCGCACCAGGGAGATGGTAGCGAGGGCGCGGTGTCCGCGGGACCACCCGTGCGGCAGGCCATGTCAAGGGCGCGACGTTGCGGGCCGCATGGCCCAGGGCGGTCCTGTATGCCGCATTGCGCCTACCGAAAGCCACCTCCCTCAGAATGGAAAACGAGGGCGGCGCCACCGACACCAGGGGTGCCCTTATAGGCGGCGTACGACCATCGCGGTTTTCTTGCCTCCCTCCGATACGACACCCCGACTTGCATTTTTTTGGATGCCGATACGATGACAGCGGTGCCGGAAATGACATTCGGCACCCAGTGAATGCCATCAGGCACAAAGGAGATGACACCATGCTGCACATCTGGAGTTTGGATTTTTTGTATATACACGGCGGTCAGGGGCGCCTGAATACCGTGGAGTACCGGGCCTCCGTGCCCCCCACGACCGACGCGGCCCTTCGAGGCGCCTGGCACGAGAAGGTCTATAGCGGCCTCGAAGGCCTGCTGGACGAGCTGTTCCTGCGAGAGGATGCGACCGAGACTGTCGGCACAATACCCATTCACCACGGCCAGAAGGACACCGAGCTCTCGGAAGGCCCCAGGGAGCGACAGGCGCGGTTCCTGTATCGGGGCGAGACCCCGAGCGCGGCGGGTTGCGAAGAAGTAGTCGAAGTGGACCTGACGCTGTCACGGACGACCGGGACCGACGAGCCCGCGCTTCAAGTCCATCTAATGGCGACGGGCACGACCCATTTTCAGAACATGCTCCTAGCTCACGTGACGGTGATGCCCGGCGTGAGCTGGGCGGACGAGGCCCTGGACCGGCTGGGGCGTCTCGATATCGTGTCAAAGCGCGGGCCCCTCGTGCCGGGTGCGGCCGGGTTCTTGAGTCGGCCCTAACGATCCCAGATAAGACCCTTCCCGCGGTTTCGGGGCGGCACCGCCGCCCTCGAAACCGCCCCTGGAGACCCTCATGTCCTCTGAATACCTCGATATCAGCATCATTTCTGTCAGCACCGTGGCGGGCATCGTCCTCGACCTCTTTCGGGATCGGGACGTGTTGACGCACGCGGCGGCTGCGCCCTGGGTCATCCTGGCCGCCTTTGTCCTTGAGCCTTTGATTCTGGGTGCGGCCATTGCGGTGCTCGTCGTCTGGCGCCCTGCCGGTATGGCCTACACCCTGATGCTCATCATCCTCTTTGTCCTGCTGTATGCCGCAGGGTGGGTCGGTGATATCGCCCGCAGCCGCCTCCATAGAAACTGACTGAGCGCGGACACGGCCTGTGAGGGAGGAAGACTGCCCATGGCCCTCATGAACCCCTGGGTAGGGGTGACCCATGACGCCGGCGCGGACTGGAGACCATGGCAATGCTGTATCGCAAGCGCACCCTGAAAGGTCCTCCTCGAGGATACGTTGGTCCGGTCCCGTACTCCCTACGCCGTCATCGGCGACATCGGATTCTTCGAACACCGGGACGTGGCCGACGCCCTAGCGCTTGTGCGAGCGCTGCCAGTACTCCTCAACGGACATTGTATGCCGCCTTGCTCAAATGCATATACCGCATAAGACACCGCGTGCCTTCTGCCTTTTGGCAGCTCCACGCGGAGCCAGGGTAGACCACAACACCGCAAACCGCGGATGCGCCGCCACACCAAGCTCCCCTGATGCATTCCACCGTAATCACCGGTGGCTCGCCGAAAAAGCGCTTGCAGACTGGTGTCATCGGATCAATGTTGGAATCCAGGCTGATTGTCATTTATCCACCTTCTCGACTCAAGACCAGCATGGGACCTCTTTGTGTGCAGCGAATCACGATGGCGGATGCCATGTTTGAGGCTGTCCGACTTTATCACCAACTATGTCCTGGAACGCCAACACGGACTTTGGTTGCCATTACAGCCTCTGCATCATCGTCTATGACGTTCAAGCGAGATAGGCTCGGCCTAGCCACTGCCCGTAAGTCGCCCGAGTCCGCGGGCCATGCGCAACACATTCTCGCGGTGAAATTCCAGGTACTGCCGTTGACCCTCGGAAAACGCGCCGACGTTCATGCTGTTCCTGGCATCGATGCCCATTTGCTTGAGGGATCCCTGATCGGCCACTGGCGACACGATCAGCCGCCCGGAGTCCTCGAAGGAAATGAAGCCCTTGTCAAATAAATGATCGACCGTAGGTGTCAGCAAAAGCCCATTCTCGCCGTCGAGCCGCTGCTCGTTGTTGCTGTCACGCCAGGGCTGGATGTGGCTCGCGATCAGGTGCTCCATGCGCTCGACCCGGGTGACGCGGCAGGCGCGTTCGATCGAATGCACTTTGTCCCGAAAGAGTCCTTGACCGCGGCGCGCCTGGACGAGGGCGGTTTTCTCGGTTTCCCGGATGGCTGCGTCCGTGGTGATAGCAACCTCGACGCGTCGCTCCCATTCCTCGATGTCCCGCTCCGGTGCCGGTGAATCGCGCTCGATCTCGCTAACCTGGTTCGCGATGCCGACCACCCGACTGGCCTCGGTACCGATCAACGCAAAGAGCGTCGACGCAAGCCCGTTGCTGATGTGCGTGAGGTAGACGCCTTGTAGACCGTTGCCGTCCGAAGTCAACGGGGCATACTTGCGCGCCAGGTTCGGCCGAAGCACGGCTATGTGATCCTTGGGCCGGATGGCGTTGAGAAGTCGCTGCCAGCGCACGCCGACCTTCCAGCCAATCTGACTCCAGTTCGTGCCGGCGGAGCCGAATTCCTCCGGCTTCGGGCTCTCCCGGCAATAGCCGCTGACGATGCCAAGGGCCGCGATGCGCGTATCGCAAAACGAGAAGACGATGTCTCCGGGAGCGACCTCGCGCATGAATTCGTAGAAGGGGTTGCGGTGACCGTTGTGATTGCGTTTAGGCGACCAGAGATAGCCGCCGTCGATCTCCTGGCGGAAGGTCTGGTTCTGGTTCACCCACCAATAGCGCATTTGCTGTCTCGTCCGGACCGCCTAGGCGAGCGCCCATTCCGCAGAGAGCAGCTCCGCCTGCTCCAGCACCGTCTGGGTCGCCCTCTCCTGCTTGTCCGGCGGATAGCCGTATTTGCGCAGAATGCGCTTGACGATAACGCGCAGCTGGGCACGGATGTTCTCGCGCACGGTCCAGTCGATGGTGACATTCTTCCGGACGGTGGCGACGAGTTCGCGGGCAATCTTGACTAAGGTGGGTTCACCAAGGACCTTGACGGCGCTGTCATTGACTTCGAGCGCATCGTAGAAAGCAAGTTCGTCCTCGGTAAGGTGGAGTTGCTCGCCCCGGGCATGGGCGGCACGCATCGCCTTGGCAAGCCCAATGAGTTCCTCGATCACCTGGGCGGTCTCGATCGCGCGGTTCTGGTACTTGCGGATCGCCTGGTCGAGGAGCTCGGCGAAGGAGCGACCCTGCACGGCATTGCGGCGGGCACGCGTCTTGATCTCGCCTTTGAGGAGCTTCTGCAGGAGTTCCACGGCCAGATGGCGCTGCGGCATGGTACGGACTTCGGCAAGGAATTCATCGGACAGAATCGAGAGATCCGGTTTCTTGAGGCCCGCGGCGGCGAAGACATCGACCACCCCCTCGGAGGCCACGGCCTGCGAGATGATCTGGCGGATGGCGTGATCGAGTTCCTCGTCCGTTTTGCGCTCCCCCGGGGTGTTCTTGGCAAGCACCGCGCGCACCGCCTGGAAGAAGCCGACGTCATCGCGGATGTTC
>JAJYPQ010000282.1 GCA_021795255.1 Pseudomonadota bacterium | reverse complement strand
CCGGCTTTTGGGGCCGTTAGCTCAGTCGGTAGAGCATCTGACTTTTAATCAGGTGGTCGCTGGTTCGAACCCAGCACGGCCCACCATAAAATCAAGCACTTACGCGGACTCCTACCATCCAGAACCGCGAATATGCCATAATCCTGCCATAACGCGTATGGCAAATGGGGGGGGGTTATGGCGACATTCCGCAAGCGTCCGGGACCGGGCGGCCGCACCGCTTGGCAGGCGCAGATCATCCGCAGGGGTCATGAGCGCCAGTACAAGACCTTCGACACCAAGGCCGAGGCCGAGGCCTGGGCGGCCATCATCGAGTCGGAGATCGCGCGAGGCGTGTTCGCCTCACGCGCCGAGGCTGAGGCCACGAGTCTGGCTGAGGCCTTAGAACGGTATGCACGCGAGGTTGTGCCGAGTAAGCGGTCAGGTACTCGCGAGCTATCGACGGTAGGGGTCTGGCGGTCGTCACTGCTGGGCGCTCGTCCGCTGGCCAGCGTCCGAGGCAAAGATATTGCGGACGCTATTAGGGGTATGGAAGGGGAGGGGTTAAGCCCCAATACAATCCGTATTCGCCTGGCCCTACTCTCCCATCTGTTCAATACCGCTCGCACCGCATGGGGTATGGAATCCCTATCGAACCCGGTAGACCTTGTGAAGGGTCAACGTCCGAAGCTCCCTGGTGGCCGGACTCGCCGCCTAGTGGATAATGAGCAAGCGCGCCTGCTGGCCGCTGCGAAGGCTTACGACGCGGGCCCTCACGCTGGGGTCAACATCGCAAATATCATGATATTGGCATTAGAGACTGCCATGCGACGCGGGGAGATTGCGGCTATGCGGTGGGAGCACCTGGACCGCACAGATAAGGTCTTACTGATCCCGGAGACTAAGAACGGCACACCCAGGGAAATACCGTTGTCCCCGCCGGCCCTGGGGGTCTTAGATGCGCTACCCCGGCGTATAGATGGCCGGGTGTGGGGTGTACGCCCCGACTCGATTTCGCAAGCCTTCGAGCGCGTCTGCAAAGCCGCGGGTATCGAGGGCCTGACCTTCCACGACTTGCGTCATGAGGCCACGTCCCGGCTGTTTGAGAGGGGCTTGGGGGATATGCAGGTGGCGGCTATCACGGGGCACAAGACCTACCAGATGCTTAAGCGATATACGCATTTGAGGGCTAGGGATTTGGCGCCGCTGCTGGGTTAGTGAACCCCATCTCGTAGGCCTTCGAGCGCGGGCGGCTGCAAGGCCTCCGGCATTACGGGACTCACCTTCCATGACTTGCGCCACGGGGCGACTTCCAGGCTCTCTAAAAAGGGCTTGGGAGCTATGCAGGTTGCGGACATCACGGAGCACAAGACGATGCAGATGGTGAAGCGGTATACGCACTTTCGGGCCGAGGGTCTAGTGGGGCGGTTGGGGTAAACCAATGAACCGTGGGGAGGGCGCAATGAGCGGGAAGATAATTGCCGGCATCGGGCTGGCGTTGGCGATGTACGGGACATTCATGTTGGCGAGGGCAACCCCGAGCGGCTATTCGATACCGTTTTGGGATGATCATGCAGGGACTGGTGTATCGGCTCTTCAACAGGCAAACAACAAGCTTAAACGCGGCCAGAGCCGGGCCATGTGGTATATTTTCGCCGGATTTGCGTGCCAGTTTGTGAGTCTCTTCTTCTAGGCCCCACACATCCCCAGGGGCTTAGTCAGCGCGGACACGCCCCTCGAGTCTTCTAAAAGATCTTTCAAAAGATCTTTCTGCATGCTATGGTGACGGCAGTCAAACAGAACCGGGGATATTCCAGATGCCAGCAGAGGGATCACGGGGCAAAGCGCCGCGTTCAGGTTACATGAACGGGACCAAGCAACCTCTCCGACCAAACGAAAGAATTCACCCGCTGCCAACGATCGTTGGCGGGTTTTCCACCGTGTTGGCAGACCCACCCTGGCGTTTTACCAATCGCACGGGAAAGGTGGCGCCGGAGCATAGGCGCCTGGACCGCTACTCGACGATGACGCTGCCCGCGATCAAATCCCTCGAGGTTTCTCAGGTTCTGGCGCGCAACGCCCACCTGTACCTGTGGGTACCCAACGCCCTGCTGCCGGACGGCTTAGAGGTCATGGGCGCATGGGGTTTCCGTTACGTCAGTAACATCATTTGGGCAAAGCGGCGCAAGGACGGCGGCCCCGACGGTCGCGGTGTTGGGTTTTACTTCCGAAACGTCACCGAGATTCTGTTGTTCGGGGTTCGCGGGTCCATGCGCACGCTACCCCCGGGCCGCTCTCAGGTCAACATGATCGAAACTCGCAAGCGGGAGCATTCCCGAAAGCCGGACGAACAGTACGAGCTGATTGAGTCCTGCTCGCCGGGCCCCTACCTTGAGTTATTTGCAAGGAATGCCCGCCAAGACTGGATGGTCTGGGGTGAGGAATCAGCGGAGGGTGTGGCGCCGCGTGGTGTTGTGCACAAGGGATATGCGGGTGGCCCTATCCTACCGCTCCTGTCGCCCAACGAGCATATCGACGTGGAACGTGCCACGGCAATTGCCGTGGAGCTGCACGCACGCTATAAGGCGGGGCAAAGCGTCCGAGACCTGGCCGAAGACACGGGTTACTCCATCCAGCGCGTTCGTGGGCTTTTGGGTATGGCCGAAACGCCGATGCGCCCCCGCGGTCGCAAGGCTCAAGCCGGAGAGCGGTAAGGCTGTTGATTCCATGTGGCTTCGGTCGCCGCGACAACCAGTAGGGGGCATGTCCCCATGACCCCTCGCCGCACCCGCAATTCGGCCTTCTCGAGGTTCGTGGTCGTGGATGTGTTGAGGTCTATTGGGAGTCGCGCGCCCCGCTCTTCCGATGGGAGAGTCTTCTGGTATTTGTTCCAAAGACTCTCAGCAAGGCGCTTGAGAGCAATCCTGTCCTGGGTAATCAGGACGCCCGCCGAAATGACGCCGGCTTCATGCCACGCACGGTAGGCGGCCAAGTCGCGGTCCAGATTACCGTCCTTAGCGTTCCACTCCACATCCAGGGCCACGCGGCCCTTAAAGTTGTCGACCAGATAACCCTCCTGCCGAACAGTGGGCAGATTACTAATGACGGTGCCACGGCCGTTGAGCAAGATTCCCTGAGTTTCCAGATCGACGCGGACCTCTTGCCAACCGCGGGCGTGAAACATGCCGTCGATAATGATGGGGATCTCGCCACGGTTCCCGCCGGCCCGCAACCATTGCTGGGGGTCTAGCGTAAAGGTCGTTAGGACATCAGTGATGTCCCGCCATTCGTCTGGGCAAACAGAGCGTAGCACAGCGGCTGCGGAGCTGGTCTCCAGGAAGGTCCAGCGCGCGCGGATCGCTGGAGAAAGGACTAGTGGGTCCTCGTAGGTGCGGGTCTCAAACATCGTCTAAGATTACCGGCGAACAGGTTTTGTCTTAGGCGGCTCCTGGCTGTGATTCGCCGGGGCAGACGGTTGCGGGATTGGGGTGCTCGCCTTCGTGTTACTGGTCACCACCGGCTCAATATTCCTCTGAAGCGGGCGCTGATTCGCCGCCTTTTCCAACGGGCGTATTGATGCACTATCGTTGCCCATTTTCTTGTCAGTCATATATCACCCCTTCATGTTAAGGTACGCAAACACGGTAAGAAAAATAACGCCAACGATGAAGGCGCCGCCCGAGACCCAATTCATCAAATTATTTGCTAGGCGCAAGCATTCAGCGCAATGCTCGGTATGTGACCGCGTTGGCTCGGCTGATCCGTGATGGGCAATATCTAGAGCGTCAATCCGTTTTCCGATCACGGATTGGCCTACCAGGAAAGAGGCGATGACGGCTATAATGGCGAGAACAAAACAAGCCCACGACCAAACCAAAAGGTCTGGCCATACCGCGACTCCGAACCATTTGAGCATTGATATAGACAATCCAAGCGCCCCTGCAGCCAGGGTCAGAACCGCCTTATCGTGCGATTGCGCATTCGATAGATCCTGCGCCAGTAGCTGATCCCGATTGCGCTCATAGATCCGCTGCTTTTCGATCCACAGCCTTTCATCTTCGGTTTCTTCCACCCGATCTTTACCTATAGACTGAATGCCTTGGCAGTCTACATCTCAGGGGCTCCGAAGCGCTAGATCTATATGCCGCTCGCCTCAGAGACAGGGGACCCGGACGGTGTGATTGTGGTCAGCGAATGGGCCTTGTGGCAGGCCCTCCACTCCGGACGGTGGCAAAGCTGTATCTGAGGCCAATGGACTTGTGGCGGGTGCTGGTAGAGTGGCTGGGGTAACGCTAAACTACAGTGCTATAAAATGGAGTGTCAGCGGAAGGCATATAATATGAACGACAGCTGCTTTATCTCAGAAGATTTGGTTCTCTATCTTCACCGACTAGAAGAGACAGACATCATTAAGGCCTTGCGCAAGGACAACAACGACTACCGGGCAGACATTATCTGCCAAAGGGTCAGGATGTCCGTTGGAGAATATGTTGTCGATGAGGGCTATGAGGGCTATCGGGAGCCGGGGCGTGACCACCAAATATTCGCGGATGTCATTACGGCGGTGGGGCAGTTAAAGGCCATATGCGGTCTGTAGATTCCCATTCTGGACGGTCAGAAAAAATAGTTTCACACTTCTTAATTTTCGCTTGCACTTAGGGTAGAGGTGTATTAGCCTACTATTGTAATCAGGGGAAACCCTCGCGCCAGCTGGGCGCGGCGACATTTTCAAGAACAGCACCGAAGAGCTTCAATTCAGTACCACAAGAAAAGTCCGACCCGCAGGCTGCGACCCGGGGAGGACCCCCAGGATAACCTCGTCCCGGGTTTAGTCCAAAAAATCCTCAAAAAAATGGCTCCACTCAGGCGTCTTTGCGCGCCTCAAAATCTCCCTCCGGTAATTCTCGGGCGCCTTCGTGCGCCCTCGTTTTATCCCCGCTCCGAACCGGCCGAGCAATTTGCGTTTTTTGCGCCTGTGCGAGGATCACGATCATGTTGATCACGACTGCCGACATTGAAGATATGGCCTCCCCTGGATGGGGGGTCGGTTCGGATTTTGAGGTTATGGAAGAGGACTTTGGGGAGGTTTTGGAGCAGGACGACTACTCGGAACTCGACCTTTCCGACACCGCGCGCGTGCGCGACGAGCCCGAACAGGAGCCGGAGGATGAGGCAGCAAAACCGATCCGCTACACCGACGGCCACCGCGAAGGTTCCACGACAGACGAAATATGCGAGCGGCTAAAAAATGAGCGGATGACCGAGAAAGACCGGCGGGAGCAGGAATTTTTAGCTATTTTGCGGACCTACCCAACAAATGGGGCCGACTTCAAGATCCTAACCTGGCTGGCGCGCGGCTTTTCTTGCTGGCAGACCGGGGCTCGGTTGGGGCGCTCTGAAAAAACCATCCGAAACGCCGCGAGGCGCTTGCGCCAATTCCGCGACGACGGGATTGTGAAGCTCTTGCCGCCAGACAAGGTTCAGACCGGGCGGGCGCTTTTGAAGCCTTTCCCGCCCGTCAAGTCTGGCCGGCCACGGAAGGCGGCTGCGCCGGCGGTTCAGGCTCCGGCTATGGCTGTGCCAGAGGCCGAGATCACGACAGAGATCACAACCGAGATCACGACGGCCAAGATCATCGTCGGCTTTGATCTTGGCTTTGATCTTTTTGGTCAGCCCGCCCAGCCGCGCAAGCGCCGCCGCAATGTCGCGGCCTCGACCGGGGCGCGCCGGGTCCGCGTGCGCCCGGCGGTACCGGGGCAGATTTCGTTTTTTGACATGGCGGCATAGACGGTATGAGACGGTGTATGCGTGCACCAGAGTGTATGTGAGTGCACTAGAGTGT
>JAJYPQ010000281.1 GCA_021795255.1 Pseudomonadota bacterium | reverse complement strand
AGGTGGAGAAAACCTCCTCCATGGCGTCGGGTCGGTTCAGGTTGATAAAACCCGTCTCGATCTGGTCTCCGTAACGCTTGCCGACATCGGCCCCGCTCTTGTCGCCCTCGACGATCACCACGGGGCGGCGGTTCTTCTGCAGATAGTCCACAAGAACCATCGCGAGGCGGCTTTTTCCGACGCCCCCTTTTTCACCATGTGATATGTACACTGTCATGTCTGTTTCTCCTGTATGCCGCGCCGGTATGGGCGGCTCGCGTATAGCTGCGGCGACGGAAATTCAAAACGGCGCCCTACACTACAGCCACTTCTTTGCCTCTTCCTCGCTCTCGTCGCTCTTCGGTGGCGGTTGCGGTCTGAACCCTGAATCCGGGTCCGCGTTAGCGGACGCCTTGCCTGTTGCCTTGGGGGCAGATGGAGACCTCGCGGTGCGGACCCGCTCCGCCTTCAGCCGCTTCTCCACACTCCGAAACGCGGCCGACAAGGCCCGCGCCCGGGAGACTGGAAGGTCGAGCGCGGGCGCGATCCGGGCCCAGGGCCAAAGTAGCTGCCTGGCCTGTTTTATCTCCGCGTGGTTCGCCAGGACCAGTGCGGTCAGACCCCGGTCGGGGTTCGGTCCCTGCCTGATGAGTTCTTGCAGTTTGTGCATTGCCTGCTCCTTTTGTGTTGCTCGTACATAGCTGCACGCGCGGAAATTCATCACCTTGCATGGCCTTTGCGTGGGCCTGCCCGCGATGCACCCCTTTTGCATGGCCTTTGCTCGCGCTTTGGGCATTTTGTGCAGGGCCTTTGCGGTGTCTTTGCGGGGCTTTTGCATGGCCTTTGCGTTTTGTGCTGGGCCTTTGCAGCGTCTTTGCATGGCCTTTGCGGCAAGCGAGGTTCGACGCCCACCCCCGAGGGGTGGGCTGAAAGACCACACAACCGCACCAGCTTCGCTTGTGGTTGTGTCCCTCCGGGGGCGCGGCCCCTTCGGGCCACCACGGCCCTCATTCGCGGGAGGTATTTCCGTCGCCGCAGCTAAGGGGGACAGACCCTATATAAGGAGCCCCCGGACATGATCAGCAAACCCAAGCATCTGAAAGTTCGTAAAGGCCAGACTGCCCGCGCCGCCGCCGAGGCCGTAGCTAACTACGCCCGAGAAGAACAGGCGCACGGCGTGACCCGCGAGGGCCAACCAGGCTACTACGCGAAGGCCGACACCCCTTCGCGCTGGATCGGTGAAGGGGCTAAGGCTCTGGGCTTGGAAGGCGCCGTTCGCCGCGACGACCTTATAGAAGTTCTCCAGGGGCGTTTGCCAAACGGGACGAACCTTTCAAAACGTGGAGGGCGGGAGGCTGATCGGAGGATGGGCACCGACCTCACGATCTCTGCTCCAAAATCCTTCTCTATTCTGGCGATCGCCGGCAGTGACCTGCGGTTGGCGGGACTGTGGGACGAGGCCGTGAACGAGGCCGCCAAAGTCATCGAACGGGAAGTCATCGTGGCGCGCCAGGGCCACGGCGGGACGCAGGTCGAGCAAACCGGTTCGATGGTGTGCGCGGCATATACCCATCAAGACGCGCGCACGGTCGATGGCCGCGCGGACCCCGACCTGCATACCCACATGTTACTCATGAACGCAACCCAGAGGGCAGACGGTACGTGGGTAGCGCGTGATCTGGCATTTGGTGATCGTAACGTCCTCCGCATGACGGCAGATTTTGCAATGAAGGCCCATCTGGCTAAGCGCCTGCAAGAACTGGGCTACAAGGTCCGCATTACGCAAGACGGGTTCGAGATTGAGGGCATTACCCAGGCGCAGATCGACGCGTTCTCACGCAGGACAGGGCAAGTAGACATCGCGTTAGAGTCTCAAGGGTTGACCCGCGAGGTCAGCACAGCTAATCAGCGCGACGTAGCAACACTCGGCACCCGCGAAGGCAAAACGAAGCTGTCGCGCATCGAACACACGTACGAAGTGCGCGATCGCGTGCGGACAGAAGGCCTTGACCTTGATGCTCTGACCCGTGAAGCCCGCGCCTGCGGCCCCATCGAGACCGCCGATCTGACGGACGCGGCGATCAAAAGCGCGGCCCGTCACCTGGGCGAGCGTGAATCGGTCTTTGGAAAACACGCCACCCGCCTCGAAGCCCTACGCGCGGGGATGGGAAGCACCACGCTAGAACGCATCGACGCCGCCATAACTGCCGATGGCGCTGTTATCGACGTGGGCGGCAACAAGCTCGTCACCAAGGCGGCCTTGGTCGCCGAAGCCCGCATCCTCAAGGCCGCACGCGCGGGGCATGGTGTATCCCAGGCGCTCATGACCCACGAGGCCGCCGAGTCCTTTATATCCCAGCGCGAGGATTCCCAGGGCTTCCAGTTCAGCCCCGGCCAGCGCGAGGCCCTGGCGCTGGGATTGACTTCCGCCGATCGGACGTTCGGCATCCAGGGCGCGGCGGGTGTGGGCAAAACCACTTCCATGAAGCCTTTAATATCCGCCATGCGCGACGGCGGATATGAGGTCGTCGGCCTGGCCCCGACCACCGATGCCACGACTGCCCTGCAAGGCGCGGGCGCCGATGACACTCGGACCATGCAAAGCTTTTTAGCCTCCCCGGTCCCCAAAGACCCCGCCACTCCGCGTTTCATCATTTTGGATGAGGCGGGGAAAGTCTCCACGTCGGACATGACTCGCCTTCAAGCCAAGCTCGAAAAGATGCCCGGCGCGCGCCTCTTACTGACTGGCGACTACCGCCAGACGCCGAGCGTGGAAGCCGGCTCGCCCTTCAAGACGCTCATCGAGTCGGGGGCCATAGCGTCGGTCAAAATCCGTGAGGTCCAGCGTCAAAAGGATCCAACCCTATTGTCCATGGCCCAATCCTGGGCCGATGGCGACGTGGCCGGCGCGCTCGCCAAGGCCCGCGCCCATATAACAAAAGTGGAAGTGCCATTTGATGAGAAGGCCCGCAGGCGCCCCAACACGGACGAACGCCGTGCCGCGCTGGCCGCCGCCGGGGCTCAAAATTATCTGGCCCGCGACCCCGAGCGCCGAGACAAAACCTTGATGATGTCCGGGACAAACGACGTGCGCCGCCGGGTCAACTCCCTGGTCCGCGAAGGCCTGAAAGAGCGCGGGGATATTGGGCGGGATGAAGTCACAATCCGCGCCCTCGACCAAAAGGACATAACTAAAGAGCGGGCGACGCGCCCCGATTCCTACCAGCCCGGCGAGGTCGTGCGCCTCACTGAGGGCCGGGGCCGCCAACGGACCACCATAGACTATCGCGTGGTCGGGGTGGACGGTCGCCACGTCGTCCTCGCCAACGATGCAGGAGAGGAGAAGCGCTGGCAACCCCACAAGGCGCGCGCTGGCAGCTACGTCATTTTCACCGAACGCAAAATGACGCTGGCGGTCGGCGATGCGATCCAGATCCGCGCCAACGCGGGCAACAAGCGCGATCCTGCGTATCTCGGCAACGGCCAAACCGGAAAGGTCGTGGCCCTGGATAAAGAGGGTCCGTGTCTGCGCCTGAACGATGGGCGCGAGGTTGTGTTGTCTGACCAGGGCCGCCACTGTCTGGATTACGGATGGTGTCGGACAGTCAGCAAGGCGCAGGGGTCAGAAAAAATGGCGGCGATTTTGTTGGATGAGGCCTCCCAGGGATCCTCATCTGAGCTGGCGAATGTGGGGCTGACCCGAGGCATCGAGGATGTCGCGATTTTGACAGACAACCCCGACAGGACCCTGAAAGGTTGGTCCTCCTGGGCCGACCGCGAGCAGGCCAGTGACGCCGCGCGCCGGCTGGGCGACATGGACCCCGCCCGCCTCGACACCCTCCGCGCCGAGATCCGCGAGGAACTGGAACGGAAGCCGGGCGATATAGGCCTCGGCCACCACGGCGACCTGGCCCGCGCCCGCGACGCTCGGCCCCTAGAGATCGAGCAAGCCCGCCTCGAACAGGAGATGGACCGATGAACCTCTTTTCTCCGTGCACCCGTGACCCGACGTGGATCGGGGGTAGTCGTGGTGAGCGGGGAAAAACTAGTGGCGTTGATCGATGGCCGCTTTGAATTTCCGCGCGTGCAGCTAAAGGTACGGAGCCGAGCGGGCGGCCCTTCTAAGGAGTGCTCACCATGAACAAGCTTGGAATTGCAATTTTGGCCCTGGCCCCGTCCGTCGCCCTGGCCCACAACTCCCCCGGCACCCTGCGCCTTGGGGTCTCTTACAACCATACGTCCCTGTCCGGCGCAGCCGCCAACATGCCCGGCCTCACTCTCGGAGTGGGCGGGCAGTACCACTGGGTCGGGATCCGTGCAGGGGTGTCGTATGCCCGCGGCGACGGGGCATCACTGGAAACCTTTGGGGCCCGCGCTGTGGCCTCCCCCCATGCGGCCGTGAGCCCTTATATGTCTGTGGGGCTTGTTGACCTGGCCTCCTTGTCCGGGGCGACCAGCACGGCCACCACCTACCAGGTCAACTCGGGCGGGCTTATCACCCCGATCACCACCGTCACTAATCTCCCCGTGCGCGGGGTGGTCATGGGCTACGGGTTCGCTGGGTTGCGGGCGCGTCTCGACCTCAACAACCCGCGCTGGCAGATCGCCGCGCACGCGGGCATCGGGACAGGCATCGGAGGCTCCACGACGGGCCTTCCCACTGCTGCGCCGGGCGGTAGCCCCTTCGCCACGAGCGTAGGGGCCTCGCTCCGGTACCGGGTCACGCCCCACGCCGTGGCGGCCCTGACCTACACCCGGGTCGCCATCCCCGTGCGGGGGGTGACCTTCCGCAGCGAAGGGGTCGAGTTGTCCATGGGGCGGATCTTCTAACCACAACCCAGGAGGAGCAAAGCGGGCCACCCCGTTGGGGGTGGCCTGCTTCGCTCTTAGGAGGTTTCTATGAAACGTACCCGAAAAAAAGTTGAGCCCCGGTCGTATCCGGGCGCCCTGACCTGGAACGATCGCCGCCGCCAATGGGGGCGGGTCGCAGGCGGCCGAACCATCAACAACCGGACATTGCTACCCCGCCGCAAATGAATTTCCGCCGACGCAGCTAATAACTGAGCAACACAAACAGGAGAAAGACGATGAGCCAAATTTCAGATGCCATTTTTGCCCGCGCCTACGATGCCGTTTTGTTTGAAGGGAAGGCTAAGCCTGACTTGACCCGAGAGATCATGGCCTCCCTGCGGGGGCTTCGCCACCCGCGCGACGTCGAGGCGGTGCTGCTTGGTTCCCGCCTGTCCGGTGGTGAGGTGTGGGGCCGTCCCCACCTAGTTCGCCTGAGGGACAAATACCTCAACCAGGAGACTGAAAAATGACTGAGGCCGAGCTAGAAAAAATGGAGGAGGTCGTGTTTGCCGCCATCCCACCAGGGGAAGTTCATTTGATTCTCACAGAGTGGTCTGGAAATAACTACGTGAAGCTCATAGAAGCCCTATTCCTCTACCTGAATATCCGGGAAGTGAAAAAGGCTTCAGGGCTTGGGGTTGCCACGGCTGATGAAATGATCCTCATCCGCGCGTGCGGCACCTACACTCTGCAATAAAGGAGGCCACTGATGAACATCGGCGGGGGCCAGGCAGAACGCCCGGCCCCACTTAAAGAAACGAAGGAGGACACAATGGACATTTCGAGGGACATCAAAAACGCGGTCCGCGAGCATAACCGCGCGGCGTGCGGCGGATCATTTCTCAAATGGTGGGCACGGTTCCTCGCCGGGCTCGCGGGTGCAGGGTGGGCGGGCATCGCTTTCACAGCCGACGTTTTTGCCCAGCACGGCCCCGGGTTTTTTGAGAATGTGGAAGCGTTCGTTGGCGGGGTGGCGGCCTGGAGGCTAGAT
>JAJYPQ010000280.1 GCA_021795255.1 Pseudomonadota bacterium | reverse complement strand
CGATCTCACTTTCGGCTAGCCTATTGATCCTCTCCCGCACTGAAATACGCCTTTGGTGAATACCCGAGTACCCGCAGCACGGTACGCTGGAGTTCGGTCAGTTCGTCGTAGAAGCACTGATGTACCGTGCCATCCGCTCCCTGGAGCCGGTGGCGACGGACGTCGCGAAAGAGATCAAACACCCGCTCGGCGGTGGGTGCCCGGCAGCGCCGACCTTCAGGGTAGAGGGGCAATGACTCGAGATTCTGCGTCTTCATGCGGCGGCGCAACTCGCGCTCGATCAGCGATTCCACAAGAAGCGCCACGAAGTAAAGGAACAGGAAGGCCTCGATGCGGCTGTGGCTCTTTAAATTCACCGGCATGACCGCGAAAACAGTTTTCAGTTGTTCATGGCGCTTCTCGAGGGAGGGTTGGCGTTTGTAGGCCGCCAACGCCTCGCGTACGGACAGGGTCTCGTCGTTGGTAATGAGCGGGAAGATCCCGTCGGTCCGATCATCATAGGCGAGGGTCTCGCCGCACATCTGCCAGTGGATACCAAAGCGCTCCCGGGTCTTGCGGACGTACTGCGTGTCCTTGCCAGGCCGGCCCGCTGCGGCCTGGGTATAGTGATGGTGCTCCTCGGTGCTCACGGTAACGGCGATCCATCGATGGGTCTCGCCGGTCGCCAGAATCGCCGCGGTGGCTTCCTCGATACGCCGGCGCGTCGTCAGCCGGGATTTGGGCAAGATCAGACGCAAGCGCAGGTGCTCGAGCGCCTCTAAAGCGCGGTCGATACGCGCCTGACGGGTCGCGCGATCCTGGGCCGCTTTGCGGGAACTGAAGATCCAGAGGATGCGGTAACCCTCCGCCGAGCGACGGGGGGATTCGACACCCCGGTAGACATCATCACCCCCTTCGCCGCGACGGGCATGCGGCGTACGCCAGAGCTCAACCCACTCCGGGGTGTGATCCTGTAGCCAATCGCGAAACCAGCCGTCCTCGCGGCGGGTCTTGGGCAACACGGTCAGAAAGCGCCCCGCGCTGCGGGCAATATGCGCCATATTCTCCCGCGTGCAGAGCTTGGCATCGGCGACATAGAGGAAGTGGGCACTGCCGACTAAGCGCCGGAGCGTGTTCCAGGTCGCGATATGGGTCTGGTCATCGACCGTATTCCCATGGTCGGTGCCGGTGTTTGTCAACACACTTGTCGCACGGAGTCGATTAAGCAACCTCCTGTTTTGACTCGGGGCTGGCACGCTCTGGATTGAGCCAGACCTCGGTCGGGAGATCCCAGTTGCGGATGTCCTGTGACCAACGCTCGGGGTGCTGGGCACGGGCCTTCTGGTAGATCTGTTGGCGCCGCTTGACGATGTCCTGAGCCTCGCCGTTGTGACGCTGCTCTGGGGTTACAAAGCGAATGCCGCTGTGCTGGTGGTCTTCGTTATACCAACGGACGAAGCGCAAGACCCAGGCTTGCGCGGCGGCCAGATCAGCAAAGGGCTGGGTGGGGTAGTCCGGACAATATTTGGCGGTACGGAATAAAGCCTCAGCATAAGGATTATCGTCACTCACCCGGGGGCGGCTAAAAGAGGGAATGATCCCTAAGCCCTGGAGGGCCGCCAGCATCGTCGATCCCTTCATAGCGCCGCCGTTGTCTGAGTGCAGCACAAGCGGTCGTCCCGAGAGGCCCTCAGCGAGACTGGCACGGCGGATCAAGTGACTGGCATGCTCTGCGGACTCGGTCGTGTGGACCTCATGGGCTACGATCTTGCGGCTATACACATCCAGCACCATGTACCAGTAATGGTAGAGGCCCTTCACGGCTGAGGGTAACCAGGTTATATCCCAGCACCAGACTTGATTGGGGCCTGTGGCCCGGTGACTGGTGGGACGATGGCGCCGTACCGGCGCCCGAGCTCGGCCTCTATGGTGTTGGAGGTCGGCGGCTTTTAAGAGCCGGTAGAAGGTCGATTCCGAGGCCACATAGCGCCCTTGATCGGCTAATTTGGGCACAATCTGCGAGGGCGGGAGGCTCGCAAACGCGGGGCTATGGGCGATCTCTAAGACCTCAGCCCGCTCCGCTTCTGAGAGACAGCGGGATGAGGGCGGGCGGATGGCCGTAGGCCTTTGGTCCGCCCGTACGAGATCTGCGCCTTCAGTCCGCCAGCGCTCGACTGTGCGGACGTTTAGCGTGAAAGAGACAGTATTCAAGACAAACGCAACCCTGGCCAGAGTAGGCCAAGCTGCGGGGACTCGATGATCAAGCGCCGGCGGGTGTGATGAAGCCGTACTTCGTCAGGGCCTTGATCCAGCGTGGGGCGTTGCGTTGAACGGACAGCACCTCGTAGTCGGTGGCGGAATCCCGGTAATGTTCGCCGCGCTTCAGCATGAAGAAGACGGTGCGCAGAATCTTGTGGGCGGTGGCGATGATGGCGCGTTTGTGCCCCCGGCGCACGGTGAGCGCCTGGAACTTCGACTTGAACACGGACCGGGTGCGGCTGGCGGCATGGGCGAACTCGCAGAGCAGACGGCGGACGTAGGGGTTGCCCTTGCGGATGCGTCCGGATTTGCGCTTGCCCGCCGACTCGTTGTTGCCGGGACAGACACCCACCCACGAGGCCAGCCTATCCGGGCTTCCGAAGACGCCCATGTCGGTGCCGATTTCGACCAGGAGCATGGCGGCGCCGATGAGATCCACACCGGGCAGTGTTTGCAGCAGCGCCAGGATATTGCGCTCGCTTTCCAGCTCGGTC
Organism: Pseudomonadota bacterium; assembly: GCA_021795255.1. Next base: position 3,116 of record JAJYPQ010000280.1, on the reverse strand, counting down.
AGCAGCCTCGCATCGAAACGAGCGATGCGGGCTTCGATCTCCTCGATGTGATGCATCAGTTCATCGAGGACGAAGCGGTGGCTCGCCGTAAGATCCCCTTGCAGGGCCTCGAAGATGTCCTCCCGGGAGGCCTTGAGGCGGCAGCTGGCAAGCTTGATCACCTCATGAGGCGGTTGTCCGGCAATAATGGCCCTGACCATGGCGCGCGCCGACTGGCCATGGAGGTCGCTCACCACGACACCGAGACGGATCCCCGAGTCGGTGAGCACCTTGTGCAGCCGGTTCTTCTCCGAGGCCAACTGACCGACAAGCTTCTGCCGTTGGCGGGCGATCAGGCGCAACTCACGCAGTTTGGCCGGCGGGATGAACGATCCCCGCAAGAGGCCGGCACGGGCCAATGTCGCCAGCCACTGGGCATCGCCCACGTCGGTCTTGCGGCCGGGGACATTCTTGACGTGCCGGGCATTGACCACCTTCGCGGAAATGCCCACCGCCTCCAACGCCGCATAGGGGCTCTTCCAGTAAATGCCCGTACTCTCCATCACCACGCAGTCGGGGCGCAGCGACGCCGCCCATGCCGCCAAGCCCCGGCGATCCCGCTTGAACGCCCCGAACTGCCGCTGCTCGATGCGCGTCGTTCCATCGGCCTCCTCGATCAACGCACAGGCCGTGATCTGCGCCTGATGCACGTCAAGCCCGATGACACGCTTGTATAAGGCTGCCAGTTCCATACCTCCTCCCGTCGATTTAGACTTCGAAGCGGAAGGAGGCGGGTGCCGGTGCTGAAGCTGCCTGAAGGCGACAAGTCTGCCTTCGGCCTGTTTAGCGTACGCTCTCTATGGAGGCAATCCGGAGTTCGAGTCAGACCGGCGGGTCACGTTAACCGCGGGGTCGAGCCGCCAAAAACTATCACGACCTCTACCCGCCACCTTCCGCCCCGAAGTCTCTTTCATCATCTGGGGTGGCGGCAACCCCCGCCATGATCGTTAACCCCAGGAGGTGGGCCGCTGGCATACGCCGGGCGCCGTTCTCTACAGCCTCGTCTATCAGTGCGACAATACGTTCGCGATCTGGGAGCGAGATCATGCGTCCTCGGCCCCCCAGATCGCCTGCGCTTTTTTTCTTAAGACCAGCAATGCCGCGGCTTCCGCCAACGCCTTCTCTTTGCGATTCAATTCGCGTTCCAACTCATGAATTCGTTTTTTGTCGGTGCGATTCTCAGGGCGCTCTACCAAGGCGCCATTGGCATCACGACAGGTGGCAGTCCAGGCTGCAATCTCTTCTACAAATAAGCCCTTACGGCGCGCATATTCCGCCCGCTCAGCCTCATTCATCGCAGCGGTCTCTAAGACCACCGCAAACTTCTCCGCAGACGACCAAGATCGGCTGTGTGTAGGGGGTTTTGACATCACGACTCCTTGCGTGGCCTTAAGCTCTTTACGCCAGCTGTTCAGTGTACTCTTTCCGATTCCGGTCTCTCGAGCGAGCGCTGCTAGAGGCGCCCCGTTGGGGTCCATAAGCTTGCGACAGACGGCTTCTTTTCTTTCTTGCGAGTAAGCGGTCATATGGCTCTCTTTTTGCCGTCCCCTGAGGTTGGACTTCTAGGAAAAACCGTACGACAACTATGGTGACACAGGGGGGTGCTGCCCCATACGGGTATGGCCCCATCGGCCGAGGTCGTGAGGATCCAGAGCAACTGCTTCAGGTCCGGGCGGTGGTCTTTATTATGGCCATACGTGATGCGGTGGGTCGGTCGGTGTCGGATCGGTCCCCCGGTGGCCGCCGCATAGTCCCCGGTGAACGTCACGGTCGTACTGTCATTGTGCAGCTCGCGCAAATCGACATCGAAGGCCTGCACGGCGCCCACCACAATATCCGTTAACAAGGCGGCGCGGTCCGCCAGGAACAACGCATCGAGGGCGCGGCCCACGCGGTCGTCATTGAGGAGATGCGCCGCACCCGCGGGCAGTCCCAGGAGCGGCTCATCGAACCGGCCGGCCCACTCATGTAAGGCGTAGAGAGGTTCGCGTTCGATCAGGATATTGCGCAACAACACCCCGAGCCCCAGGGCGGGAGCGAGCCGCAGGCGCTTATCGTGGCCTGGCACAAATCGCTCGAAACAGCGGTCCAGCTGAAGCCTCTTGAGAACACTGTTGATAATCGGCAGCGGGCCAATGATCCGGGAGAGAAGCGTTACGTCCTGAGATGAGCGTCGCGTGGTCAGAGGAGTCCCCCTTGACAGCCTCGGTATTGTCGGTAACAATACCGACAACAATCACCGATGTCAAGTATTCTATGAAGCCACGCACAGCCCCCGACAAGACCCTCGCCCGCTACGCGCGCGAGTTCGACGCCCTGAAAGCGGATCTCATGCAATTGGGCTTCTTTTGTAAGGGCACGGTCCTCCATCGGACATTAAAATGCGGCCGGCCCACCTGCCCCTGTGCACACGATCCCGCGCAGCGTCACGGCCCGTACTCCGAGTGGACATATAAGGTGGCCGGCAAGACCGTGTATCACCGCCTGGGGCCAGAAGAGGCGAAGATCTATGGGGAAGGCTCGCGCCAATACCGTGAGGTCAAACGATTACTTCAGCGGATGGAGGCGCTCTCGCGCCGCGCTTTGGCGCGCCAGGCGCGCCTGGCGCAGGGTTAGGTGGGCGCGGTGAGATGGGATCAGACGAAATTACGCCGAAATCATGTCTTCGATGTGCGGAAAGTAGGTTGTATTGGGTGAAAGGCACCGTTTTGCCCCAGGCGGCGGTGAGTATTTTCTTGTTGAGACCGGCCGGATACCGCTCATGGCGTGGCTGCTCTTTGCCGCCAACATCGCCTGGACGGTGGCCTACGATACGGCCTACGCCATGGCTGATCGCGACGATGACCTGAAGATCGGTGTCAAATCAAGCGCCATCCTCTTCGGACGCTGGGACCGGCTCATGGTCGCCTTGAATCACGCCATCGCCTTGGGCCTCTTGTATGCTGTCGGGGTGATGGCGCATCTCGGTCCCGTGTACGATGGCGGCCTGGGGCTTGCCCTGGGGTTTGCGCTCTACGAGCAGGGCCTGCTACGCGAACGCCGGCCGCTCGACTGCTTTCGTGCCTTTCTGAACAACA
>JAJYPQ010000279.1 GCA_021795255.1 Pseudomonadota bacterium | reverse complement strand
CTTGATGACCGCGCGAATCTCGGCCAGAGCGTCTTGCGCCAAGGTCACCGAATCGGTACGCATGTAGCTTATGAGGCCTACGGTCTCGCCCTGGATCTCGACACCCTCATAGAGCTGCTGGGCCGTACGCATCGTGCGTTGGGCCGTAAAATTGAGCTTACGGGCCGCCTCTTGCTGCAAGGTCGAGGTCGTAAAAGGCGGGGCCGGATTCCGCTTACGCTGCTTACGTTCAACGCCCGTGACGCGATAGGTCCCATCTGGCGCCCCCCGGCGCAGCTGGGCCTCGACCTCGGCCGCGCGCGCGGCATCGCCGATCGCAAATTGATCGAGCTTGCTGCCCGATAGGATGGTCAGCTTGGCCAGAAAGGTCTGCTCATGGGCCTCCATTTCCGACTCGATCGTCCAGTACTCGCGCTCGACGAACTTCTCGATCTCCTCTTCGCGCTCGACGATGAGACGCAAGGCCGGGCTTTGAACACGCCCTGCGGATAGGCCACGACGTACCTTCTTCCAAAGGAGCGGCGAGAGATTAAAGCCCACGAGATAATCTAGGGCGCGTCTGGCCTGCTGGGCATTGACGAGGTTCTCCGAAAGGGCCCGTGGTTCTTGCACAGCCTTCTGAATAGCGCGCTTTGTGATCTCGTGAAATACGACTCGATGCACCGGCTTGTCTTGGATCAGCCCCTCGTCCTTCAAGATCTCGTAAAGATGCCACGAAATCGCTTCGCCCTCGCGGTCCGGATCGGTCGCGAGATAGAGAACGTCGGCCTTTTTCATAGCCTTCGCGATGAGATCCATGTGTTTGCGGTTCTTTTCTATGACCTCGTACTTCATATGAAAGTCATGTTCGGTATCAACCGCGCCCTTCTTCGGCACGAGATCGCGCACGTGGCCATAAGAGGCCAAGGCCGTAAAGTCCTTGCCGAGATATTTGGCCATCGTCTTGGCCTTCGCCGGCGACTCGACAATGATGAGGTTCTTAGCCATAAGTTATTTTAAAAGTGAGGGCTTGCGTGCACTATGAGCCTTGGCAATCAAGAATGCCACGGCGTGAGAAACGGGGGTAGGAAAACCCTAATTAAGAGCGCCTTGCATCTCGTTAAACACGAGATCCTCCATCCAGGCATACGCCTGCTCTTGTCCCGGTTGATTGAACAAGACCATCAAAATAATCCACTTCAACTGTTCCAGGTCGATCTCGTCTGTTTCGAGCGCCATGACCCGATCAATGACGAGTTCGCGCGCCACCGATCCCAATACGCCCCCTTGTTCCAAAAACAACAAGAAGCCGCGCGAACCGACGTCCATTTTTTTGCGCTCTTCGTCGGAGTAGATACGCAGAGACTGCAAGGAGGCGTCGGTCGGAGAAGGGGCGTCGGCGCTCCTCAAGGCCGCCAAGCCCTCGAGCCACGTAAACGCCTTGGTGATCTCGCTCTTGGGAAAGCCGGCCTGGGCAAGCTCCGCAACCAGGGATTCCTGATCCGGGTTGAAGTCTGGGCCCTCGTCCATGTAATTCTCGAAAAGATACATTAGGACGTCGAGGACGTTTTCTTTCATTTCGGGGTCTTGCACTCTCCGGTTCGCTCCTCAGATCTGGCGCGTCATCCACGCTTTGACTCAAAGCATGGAGCAAAGAACCCCCCAGGTCAATCTTACGGGGAAGCGACCCCGTCCCCTACGTGGATTTCTCGCCGGGCTTGCATAACAACGCCATAGCTCACCCGGGCAAACGTCCTAAAGATCATAATGAGCCCCAGAGGCTGCTTGCGGCCCCGAACCGTCTCTTTCGCAACCGGATCATAGAAAGGTCTTGGTCGACTGTAGATGCGCAGAACGTAGCCGCGACGGACGCCGTTATTTTTCCCAATATCGAGCGCAAGCACTGCGTAGGTGCCAAGATTCAGATTATTGTGCGTCGCGGCCACCACCTCGCCTGCCAAGCGTTTGCGCGGGGCGCGCGGATAATAGTAAGGAATAGGGGGTTCGGGATGCCACGGGATCAGGCGGTCGCCCGCTTGCACCTCGCGGATCGACGACATGATCTCGAACTCAGGCAGGCGACCGGCGCGCACGAGCTTGGCCCGGCCCACGTACTTGGTCTCATAGGCCAAGAAATCGCCGTTTTGGGTTCGCAACGCCGGCCCCCGGCGATAGATGTCATAGAACCGATCCGGTCGCGCCCCAAGACGACGGGCATAAAATCGGCTGAAGGGGCCTAGGAAGGTATGGCGGTGAACGGCGCCTGCGACATACCCAAGATGACGAAACTGACCCCGGGAAAGGGCCAACGGGCGCTGCAAGAACGGGCCTATGACATTAGGGCTCAGGGTGGGGATCGCCTCGGCCAGGGGCTCGGAGCGGATTCTAGGCCTTAAGATCACCACCCTGTTTGCGGCCGCTTGGCCGGGGACTGGCCCATGGGCACGACGCGGGCGTTGCCCGATATCGACGAGATACGGCCGTCCTTTGGCGTAACGCAAAACAATGACATCGCCTGGATAAATCAGGTCTGGATTATGAACCTGGCGATTACGGTTCCAGATGCCGGGCCAGCGCCACGGATCGTGCAGAAAGTGATTGGCGATCCCCCACAAGGTATCGCCTGCCCGCACCACATACCGGCGGGGCGTGTGGGGAACGATAAGACGGTCCGCCAAGGCATGGGCGGAAAAGGCCGCTAAAAGGATGACCGCTAAGCGAACTCGACGCATGGTCGTGAAGTGTAGGCGGTGATCAGCCGCTCGTCCACCTCGGGGAGGGGTGCGCGAAGCTCAATTTCGGTATAATGGGGCCATGGCTCTTCGCGAAATCCTGCATTATCCCGATCCGCGCCTGCGTATTCAAGCGGCGCCGGTGGCGCGCGTCGACCAGGACATCCGGGGGCTGATCCGCGACATGGCCGAGACCATGTACAAGGCCCCGGGCATCGGGCTTGCCGCCACTCAAATCAACGTCGCTAAACGCGTCGTAGTGATAGACATTTCCCCTGACCACAAGGACCTGCGAGTCTTTGTGAACCCCATTATTGTGCACAGCGAGGGGGTATACGGAATCGAGGAGGGCTGCCTATCGGTCCCTGGGATCTATGAGGAAGTCGAACGCGCCCAGAAGGTGCGTGTCGAGGCCTTGGACGGGGACGGGACACGCTTTCAACTCGAGGCCGAAGACCTGCTGGCGGTCTGCATACAACATGAAATCGACCACTTGGACGGCAAGGTGTTCGTCGACTATCTGTCCCGGCTCAAGCAGCAACGCATCCGGAAAAAGCTCGAAAAACAACAACGCCTGGCCATGTGAGCCGTGACGTCGTGAAAATCGTCTTTGCCGGCACGCCCGAGTTTGCCTGCCCAAGCCTGACCGCGCTCGTATCGGCCGGTTATCCCGTCCTCGCGGTCCTCACCCAGCCCGACAGACCGGCTGGTCGAGGACGCAAGCTCACGGAGAGCGCCGTCAAACGCCAGGCCCAAACCCTCGGGATTCCTGTGTCGACGCCGGAGACCGGCGCCAAGGCCGAAGACCTCGTCCGGGCGCTGCGGCCCGACGTCGTCGTAGTGGTCGCCTACGGCCTCATCTTGCCCAAGGGACTTGTGGAATTCCCGGAACATGGCTGTCTCAATGTCCATGCCTCGCTTTTGCCACGCTGGCGGGGCGCAGCCCCGATCGTGCGCGCGATCGAAGCGGGTGATAAGGAAACCGGTATCACCATCATGCGCTTGGACGAGGGTTTAGACACCGGTCCCATGTTAAGACGCGCCGCCACCCCCATCGGCCCAACCGAGACCGCGCCGCAACTCGCAGGCCGACTCGCCGTGATGGGCGCAGAAGCGCTGGCCGTGGTCTTGGCGGCACTTGGCCATGGCGAGGTCTTGCACCCAGTACCCCAGCCCCAAGCCGGAGCCACGTATGCGCGTAAATTGCGCAAAGAAGAGGCGCCCATGGACTGGGGTCGGGACGCGATCAGTCTCGAAAGACAGGTCCGCGCCTTTACTCCCTGGCCCGGCACGACGACTGTCGTCAACGGCGTTACGATGAAAGTATGTGCCGCTCGGAGCGCCGAGGACGACCGCAGCGACCCCGGACGGGTACTCGCAACCGCTGGGGAATTGCGCATCGGAACTGGACGCGGCGCACTGATCCTAGAAACCCTCCAAGCCCCCAACGGCCGACCCCAAACAGCCGCGAGCCTTCTTCAAAGACATCCTCTCAAAGTCGGCGATTGCCTTGGTTAAGCCCCGCCATGCCTTGATCCTGCGGACGCGCGCCGTCGGTATCATCGCAAGCGTCCTCGCCGGGTCTGCCCTCGATGCGGCACTTCGCCAGGACCGCGAACACGAGGGGCGGCATAGCCTCGTGGAGGAGTTGGCTATTGGGACCGTCCGTCACGCGCTGGCCCTCATGAGCCTTGTGGAGCCCGTTCTCAAGCGGCCGTTCAAAAAGGCCGACCGGGATATCTACGCCCTCATCCTCATGGGCTTATACCAAGCGCGCCACATGGATAGCCCCGAGGCCGTCTCGGTCTCTGAGGCGGTCGCTACCACCGAGGCGCTGGGCAAAGCCTGGGCCCGAGGAGTGGTCAACGCGGTCTTGCGATCGGCGCTCAGAACGGGCAGCCCGACGACCCCCTTGGCCGTGAGCAACCACCCGCCATGGCTTGTCGAACGCCTGCAAGCAGCATGGCCGGATCGCTGGCTTGCGATCTTAGAGGCAAACGATGCGCGCGCGCCCTTGTTTTTACGGGTCGACACCGGCCGCGTACCGCGCAACGAATACCTTGAAACCTTGATTCGGGCCGGAGTGAAGGCTGCGGCCCACCCCCTAGTAGAGACCGCGATCGCGCTTCAAGAAGGGGTGCGAGTCCCGGAACTTCCCGGCTTTCGCGAAGGGCTGGTGTCGGTCCAGGACGCGGCCGCGCAATTGGCGGCCCCGATTCTCGCGGCCGCGGCCGGCGACTCAGTCCTTGACGCCTGTGCCGCGCCCGGCGGGAAGACCGGGCACTTGGCGCAGAGTATGCCCACAGCCCAGATTACCGCTGCCGATCGCGGGGCTTCGCGGCTGGCCCCGCTTAAGGAGACCTTGGCCCGGCTGGGCTTGATTCAGACCGTGGAGGTACTGGACATCGACCTCGTCACCACCGCCCTCACTACCCGCTTTCAGCGAATCCTGCTCGATGCCCCGTGTTCCGCAACGGGCGTCATCCGCAGGCACCCCGACATCAAGCTGCACCGGCGTGCCACCGACCTCGGACCTTTACGGGAGACGCAGGCTTCGCTCCTTGATCGGCTGTGGCAAAACTTGGTCCCCGGTGGCACCCTGGTCTACGCGACCTGTTCGGTCTTGCCCGAAGAAAACGAAGAGCAGATACGCGATTTTTTACGGCGCACGGAAGGCGCGACAGAAGGCCTCTTAACCTTCTCGGTGGGCGAACGGCGCTTACACGGTTGGCAGTTTCTGCCTGGGGACTCCGACATGGACGGCTTCTACTACGCCCACCTTCTCAAAAATCGCGAGGTCTGAGCGCACGGCGCCAAGCCCGGACAACGCGGGCCGCAAACACATTTTAAGAACCGAGAGGAAATGTTATGGAGACCGAGCCAATGGAGGCCATGCTCGCCCGGGGCCAGGACAGTCTTTTGCTGCGGTTCGGCCTGGGCGGCGAGTACCTGCGCCGCAAAAACTACCCACAGGCCGTCGTCCACCTGCGGGCAGCGCTCGCCTTCGACCCGAACCACGCCGCTGCCTGGAAACTCCTCGGCATGGCCTTGGCGGCATCCGGTCAGAACAGCGAGGCGCGGGCGGCTTACACGCAAGGAATTCAGGTGGCGGAGGGCGCCGGGCACATCCAGGCCGCCAAAGAG